>NZ_AULZ01000009.1:0-162267 GCF_000422545.1 Desulfocurvibacter africanus subsp. africanus DSM 2603 | reverse complement strand
CGCCCACCATCGGGGCTGCTATGCGCTTCATAACGTCGGCCCCCGTGCCGGTGCTGACCATGACGGGCATAAGGCCGAAGATGTTGGCCAGGGCCGTCATGAGCATGGGGCGGACCCGCAGCACCGAGCCTTCCATGATGGCCTCGCGCAGGTCGCTCTTGTCCTTCATCCGTCCAGCCTCAACACGCCTCTTCCACGCCTCGTCGAGGTAGGAGAGCATGATGGCCACCGTCTCGGCCGACACACCTGCCAAGGCAATGAGCCCCACCCACACGGCAATCGACATGTTGTAGCCCAGGCCGATGTCCGGCGAGAGGAGGAATATGGCCCCGGTCAGGGCAAAGGGCACCGAGAGCATTATGAGGAGGGTCTCCACGACCGAGCCGAAGGTGAAGTAGTACAGCATGAAAATGATGCCCAGGGTCAAGGGCACGAAGACTTTCAGACGCGCCTTCACACGTTCCATGAACTCGTACTGGCCGCTCCACTTGATCGTGTAGCCGGCGGGCATTTTGATGTTGCCCTCCACGGCCGCCTTGGCGTCGGTCACGTATGAGCCGATGTCGCGCCCCGCGACGTCGACAAAGACGTAGGCGGCAAGCTGCCCGTCTTCGTCGCGGATCATGGCCGGACCCGGCACGCGGCTGATGGTGGCGACCTGGGCCAGGGGGATTTGCGCGCCGTTCATGGCGCGCACGAGCACCCGTCCAAGATCGGGCATCTCGGAGCGGAAATCGCGGTGATAACGTACGCTGACCGGATAGCGCTCCCGGCCCATGATGGTCGTGTCGATATTCTCGCCGCCGATGGCGTTCTCCACGGCCATTTGCACCTCTGCCACGGATAGCCCGTAACGGGCCGCCTCCTCGCGGTCTACCGCGATATCGAGGTAATAGCCCCCGAGCACCCGCTCGGCGAAGACGGAGCGCGTTCCCGGCACCCTAACCAGCAGCATCTCCAGATGGCGGGCAAGCTGATCGATCTCACGCAGGTCGCGCCCCATGACCTTGATGCCCACGGGAGTGCGGATGCCCGTGGTGAGCATGTCGATGCGCGCCTTGATGGGCATGGTCCAGGCATTCTGCTGGCCAGGCAGTTTCAGCGCGGCATCCATCTGCTCCACCAGCTCATCCCAGGTGATCTTGCGTTGCTTGCCGAAGAGGAAGTCGGCCGTGGACCGCAGGAAGCGAGGCAGCCAGGGGCGCTCGATGCGCACGTCTCGCCACTGCTCCCGGGGCTTGAGCTGAACGATGGTCTCCATCATCGAGAAAGGAGCAGGATCGGTGGAGGTTTCGGCCCGGCCAGCTTTCCCGCTGACCAGCTCGACTTCCGGAAAGCTCATGAGGATCTTGTCTTGGAGTTGCAGGAGCCGCTGCGCCTCTGTCTCCGAGATGCCCGGCATGGTGATGGGCATATAGAAGATCGTTCCCTCATTGAGGGGCGGCATGAACTCCGAGCCCATGCGCAGGAAGAGGGGCACGCTCAGAGCAAAGAGCAGCAGGGCGATGCCCACCGTCAGCCAGCGCCATTTGAGAGCGGCCCGCACCACCGGCCGGTAGAGGGCGATGAGCCGCCGATTGATGGGGTGCTTCGCCTCGGGCAGGAGCTTGCCGCGCACAAAGAGGCTCAGCATGGCCGGAATGAGGGTGATGGCCAGGATCGCGGCGATGGCGATGGCGAAGTTCTTGGTGAAGGCGAGCGGCTTGAAGAGCCGGCCTTCCTGGGCTTCCAGGGTCAGTATGGGCAGGAAGGAAACGGCCATGACTATAAGCGAGGCGAAGATGGGCGGGCCGACCTCCTTGGCCGAGGAGATGAGGACCTCGTTGCGGTCGTGGGGCTGGCCGGATGCCTCCGCGTCGGTCAGGCGCTTGACCGCGTTCTCGACCATGACGATGGCCGCGTCGACCATGTCGCCGATGGCCACGATGATGCCGCCCAGGGCCATGATGTTGGTCCCCATGTTCATGAAGTACATCGGGATGAAGGAGATGATGACGGCGAGAGGGAGCGAGATGATGGGCACGAGCGCCGAGCGTAAATGCCACAGGAAAAAGACCATGAGCAGGCTGATGATGATCAGCTCTTCGATCAGGCTCTCGCTGATGGAGCGGATGGCGCGGTTGATGAGGGACGAGCGGTCATACGTGGTGAGGATCTTCACCCCGGGAGGCAGCGTGGGCTCGATCTCGGCCAGCCGCTCCTTGACCCTGGCGATGACCGCCTGGGCGTTCTCGCCGAAGCGCATCACCACAATGCCGCCGACGACGTCTCCGGTCCCGTTCAGGTCGGCAAAGCCCCGGCGCATGTCAGGCCCGGTGGTGACGGTAGCCACGTCGCGCAGACGGATGGGCACTCCCTGCATCGTGACGCTCACGGGGGCGGCGGCAATGTCCTCGACCGACTTCACGTAGCCGCGGCCGCGGACCATGAATTCGGTTCCCCCCCACTCAATGACACGCCCACCCGTCTCGCGGTTGGCCGAGCGCACCGCCTCGATTACTTGCGGGATAGAGAGGCCATAGGCGGCAAGCTTATTGGGGTCGAGATTGACCTGGTACTGGCGCACGAAGCCGCCGAGCGAAGCCACCTCCGCGACTCCCTCGACGCTCGCCAACTGATAGCGCAGGTACCAATCCTGAATGGTGCGCAGCTGCGAGAGATCGTAGCGGTTCTCTTCATCGACAAGGGCATACTGAAAGACCCAGCCCACACCCGTGGCATCGGGCCCCAGGGCCGGTTCGACCCCGGCGGGCAGCCGTCCCCGGAGCTGGCTTAAGTATTCCAGGATTCGGCTGCGGGCCCAGTAGATGTCGGTGCCTTCCTCAAAGATGACATAGACGTAGGAGAAGCCGAAGTCGGATACTCCGCGCACGACAGTGACCCGCGGAGCCGACAGAAGCGCCGTTACGATGGGATAGGTGATCTGGTCTTCTATGAGGTCGGGGCTGCGCCCCATCCAGGTGGTGTAGACGATGACCTGGGTGTCTGAGAGGTCGGGCAGGGCATCCTTGGGCATTGTCAGGAAGGACCACCAGCCGGCGAGCGCAAGCGCTCCCACGAAGAGGAAGACGATGAAGCGGTGCCTGGCGCTGTATTCGATGATGCGCTCGACCATGTGTGGCTACCGGCCGGAGAATGTTCGAAATTTTTGCCTTGGGACCTCACTTATTGGCAACTCTATGTTATGCGTACGGCTATATTGTCGCTCGGGCAAGGATTAGGCATATGAGAGTATCCGCCACGTTGACAATGGCCCTGCTGGCCGCCTTCCTTCTGCTGTCCGCCGGGGTCTGGGCCGGCTCGGCACCAGGCTTGCCCGAGCTGATCTCCGAGGCGCTCAGCCGCAATCGCGAGGTGTTGGCCGCCCGGGCGGCATGGCAGGCGGCCGGAGAACGCCCGTCGCAGGCCAGGGCACTCCCGGACCCGCAACTGAGCGTCGGTGTGATGAACTTGCCCACCAGCTTCCGTTTCAATGATGAACCTATGACCATGAAGCAGGTGCAGGTCTCGCAGATGTTTCCCTGGTTCGGCAAACGGGAGCTGCGGGGGGATGCGGCCGGTCAGGAGGCCGAGGCGGCGCGCCAGCGCTACATCGAGGCGGCCAACCGCGTGGTGCGCGAGCTGCGGGAGGTTTACTACGAATTTTTTTTCGTCGCGCAGCAAGCCCAACTGATCGAGGCTAACCTGGGCGTGTTGAGCCAGTTCATCGAAGTCGCCAAGGCGGCCTATGTTTCTGGCCTGGGCAAGCAGGCCGACATATTGCGCGCCCAGACCCAGCACGCCAGGATGATCGACGAGCGGCTCATGGTCGAGCGCGAGCGAATTATGGTTGCCGCTCGCTTGAGGAGCCTTCTCGACCGACCGGCCGGTTCGTTGATCGAGCCTCCGCAAAGCCTTCCCGCCACCGAGCCGCCTTCCTGGAGCAGCGACGAATTGCTTGAGTTGGCCCTGGAGCAGCGCCCCATGCTCAAGGAGGCCCAGGCCATGACCCAGGCCCGCCGGCGCGAGATCGACCTGGCCCGCAAGGAGTATTGGCCCGACTTCGAGATCATGGCCGCATACGGGCAGCGAGGCGAGGTCATGGGCAGCCAGATCGATGACATGCTCTCAACAGCAGTGAGCATAAACGTGCCACTGTGGCAGGACTCGAAGCTCGACCCGATGCTGCGTGAGGCGAAACAGGCCGAGCGGCAGGCTGTCGAGAGCTACCAGGCCGGCGTCAACGAGATAGAGTTCGAGCTGTGGCAGGCCCTGGCCAAGGCCACACGGGCCAAAGAGTCGCTCGCCCTCTACAATACAGGCATCTTGCCCCAGGCCCGCTTGACCGTGGAGAGTTCGCTCTCGGGCTACCGGGTGGGAACGCTCGATTTCCTGAGCCTGCTTGAGGCCCAGATGAACCTCTACGCCTCCGAGGTGGCCAGGGCCCGCGCCCTGACCGACTATTCCCAGGCAGTGGCCGAGATCGACTATATCGTTGGCTTACAGCCTCCAGGGGAAGCGAAATGAAGGCTTGCCGCGTTCTCCTGGTGGCTGCGCTGCTCATCCTTTCCGGCACGCAGGCGCTCGCCCAGGGGCACGCAGGCCATGGCGGACCGCCAGCTGCCGAACCGCAAGCCGAGACGCAAGCCCAACCTCCAGCGGCAGCCACACCCGAGACCATCCACATCAGCCCCCAGCGCCAGCAGCAGATCGGCGTGCGCTACGCCACCGTGGCGCATCGCCGTCTGGTGAAGGAACTGCGCGCCGTGGCCAGGGTCGTCTACAATGAGAAGGCACTCGCCACGATAACGTCCAAGGTCGGTGGCTGGATCGAGCGCCTGTACGTCAACACCACGGGCGAGTTCGTTAAAAAAGGGCAGCGGCTGCTCGACATCTACAGCCCTGAGCTGCTGGCGACCCAGGAGGAGTACCTGGTCGCCCTGCGAGCCAAACGGGAGCTTGCCCGCAGCTCCTATCCCGGCGTGGCCGAGAGCGGTGAGACCTTGCTTGAGGCGGCCCGGCGTCGGCTCGAGCTGTGGGACATCAGCCAGGCCCAGATCGAGCGACTTGAGCGTACCGGCAAGCCAACCAAGACGCTGAGCCTCTACTCGCCCCTGGACGGCTACGTGATCAATAAGGAGGCCCTGGAGGGAATGGAGGTACGCCCCGGGATGTCTCTCTACCGGATAGCTGATCTCTCGAGCGTATGGGTCGAGGGCGACTTCTATGAATACGAAGTGCCCTTCATCGAGATCGGGCAGCAGGCCGAGGTGCGCCTGCCCTATCTGCCGGATGAGGTGCTGTTTGGCCGGGTCAGCTACATCTATCCGTACTTGAATGTGGAGACACGCACCGTGCGCGTGCGCATGGAATTTCCCAATCCACAGGTGCGCCTGAAGCCCGGCATGTACGCCAACGTAAATCTTGATGTCGATCTGGGCCATCGGCTTGCAGTTCCGGCGGAGGCTCTGCTGGATACCGGCACTAAGACGGTCGCCTTCGTCGACCGCGGGCAGGGATACTTGGAGACCCGCGAGGTGGCGGCTGGAGCCAAGGCAGGGAATTACTACGTTGTCCAGGAAGGCTTGCAAGCCGGGGAGCGCGTCGTCGCCAGCGCCAACTTTCTCATCGCCTCCGAGAGCAAGCTGCGGGAAGCATTGGGTGGGGCCGCCCATGCGGGCCACTAAGGCATTGCTGAATTCGTAGGGCGTTGCCCCTGTAGAGAAGAGTGACTGATGTAAGTGTAGTGCTCCCCCGAAAACAAGCCACATGTTGTAGTTTTTGCGCTCGGTAATCCGCTGGGCTCAGGTACCCGAGAGCCTGATGGGGACGACCCGAGTTGTACCACGTGATCCAGTGCCGCACGCCGCTTCGGCGTCCAGCGCTGAATACTTTCCTGTGCGTTCTCGTCCATCGGTAGCCATTCCCTGCACGTGCTTCTCGCACGTCTTGTTCGTGGCTTCAATTTTCAGGGGAGCGGTATACTTATGCTTACCAAATTAGAGCAAGTTTAAGCCATCTGTCATTACCAGCAAAAAAATTATCTTTTTAAAAATCAAAATATGTTCAGGTCGTAAAAGAGCTATCATAAAAATTGTTTGCAAGAGTATCTGGAGGTCTGCTTTATGTCGTTAGTATAATGCATATTTCCTATGTATTTTGCACAAACATTGAATATTTTAGGTTAGTTTTAAAGAAGGATTATGGCTGTAGATAGCCGCTATTATATCGTGAGTACAATCGCTAGTTGGGGGTAGTAATATTGATGCTTTGGTCTTGACATATCTTTATGTCTTTAATATACAATTAGAAAATTACTTAGTATAAGTATGGATTGAGATGCCAAAGGCTGTGGGATAATCTAAGCCACGGCGCGCGTAATTGGCCTTACTAGCTTTTAAGGTGCTGGGCTTATCAGCTGGTCATGTCTGACTCAGGTAATTAGCTGAAGCCGATTGGAAATGAGTTTACGGGTGGGACACTTCTTTTTGTCTTGGGACAGTTTCTTTTGTTCAGGGACCATTACTTTTGTCTTTTCACAAGGATGTAAAAAGATAAAAGTAATTGTCCCATGGCATTAAATAAAATCAATTACTTGCAAGATTCCATTTTTGAAAAGATAATGTCCCAATAAGTGTCCCAAAGCTGCCTCAAAAAGCTTTGGGACACTTTCTTTTATTTTGGGATAATTACTATTGCTTTTTCATAGGGTCTAAGGGAAGGCCGAAGTAGTCGCCCCGTTGGGCTGAAAGCGGTTTCATAAATACCTGAGCGAGATGAGCAGGCAGGCGAGATGGAATTAAGAGGGCTACACCACCATTCGCATCTACAAATGGACCGTAGGCTGATTTGTGGGCCTATGAAATTTCGAAGATTTTGTGCCAAAGATGTTCTATTAGTCGGTGAAAAAAGACTTTGGGGCGAATGAGAAATTAAACATTTCCATTTTATCAAGGATGAATATCTTATGACTTTTTACAATTCCAGCTGGCAGGCCAGCTGTCGTTCTAAGGCTTAGGATAGATAAAGATCTGTTCTTCTTTTCTAAAACAGAAAGTGCCCATTGAATTTTCCTTTTTACGAAATCTTCATAACTTTCTTTGTGTCTGTTTATAATAGTTAGAGTTTTTGGGAAATGCTTTTTGTTTCTCCAGTATCTGGAGAAAAGAGGAGATTGCTTGGTTAAGTAAGTTTCTGTAAGCCAAATAGGTTTATGCTCTTGAGATTGTGTGATGGTGATATAGGCTAAAATATGGTCAGACATTTGCTTATCAAGTTCAGTCCAATTTACTCCACTATGGGATTTTCTATGAGGCCTCTGCCTATTTTGGAATGGAATGGCATTAAAAAACCATTGTTTATCATTTTTTATTAGGTAGTCATAAGTAGAGGGAAGATTGAAAACAATGTCGTTCCGAGTAGCTTCGGTATTGTCTTTTACATAGTCGGTCAGGATTGCCCTATGTTTCTCGCGTAATAACAGTTTAGCGGCATTTCTGTGGAGCTTGTAAAGGCTTGGCTCATTGAGTTTAATGTAAATAATGGTCCTCTCGGTGAATTTGTATCGGTCCATTATGGCTTTGTTATCTACTCCGTTAAGTAAGTCTGCTCTAGTATTAGAAATCACTTTATTGCCTATCTTGTTGGCCAACCGGTTTGGCATGGGAAATCTAATATTATTGTTCAGGCAAAAATTAGCGAGGGTGTGGAAAGTTGTGCCAAGCTTCTTGGCTATGGTGTCAAGAGTAAAATTTCCCGATGAAATGAGTTGCATGAAGAGATCGATTGAAAAAGATGATTTCTCTGTATTTATAAGCAGAGTTGACATTAAATGGTCGGAGGCATGAGAATGATTCTTGAAAGATTCGTTGGAGTGGGGCCGCTTGGCAAGGTTGTAGATTTCTTCAATTGAATTAAAATGAGAGCCAATAAGAAGCAAATATAAAAAAACTGGCTTCTTAGTTTGGTTAACTGATGATCTAAGGATGCGAGTGATCCAGGGGGACGGTTTTTCAGAAATAAATGGTGGAAAATTAATAAAGGTTAAGTACTCATTACCGAATACGGCCTTAATACTTTTGGCAAGCAGGATAAGATCTAATTGCTTGGTTCGGTTCTGATTATGGAGCAAGGCTTTTCTGGTAACAAAAGGTAAGCTGGGTGTAAGTGATATTTGACGATCAGTCAGAAGGGCAGATTGTTGTGCAAGCCATAGCAGGGGTTTAGAAGGAGGAATATTAGTTATTGCAAGAGGATCGATATGTGAGCAGTTGCAAGTAGAAGGTAGGCTGGAAGGGCTTCCTTTGATCGGGTATGGGCCACATTTTTTGCAACCTATGAAAAGTGGTTCATTATGCCTCCAGCAAGTTATAACGCTAGGAAGTTGGTGTTCTCTGTGGAAATATGTAAATCCCAAGGAGTTTAAATCATCAATTGCGCATAGTTTACAATAACGAGGATACGTAAGTTGCTTAGGTTGCCTCTGCATTGATGCTCCTAAAGCAATTGCTACGTATCGTGCCTGTGAGGGGTCGAGGGCTCGATTGATGAGGTTATCGACATGTGAATTAGTTCTAAGATTACACAGGTAATTGAAAATTGTATGATTTAATAAAATATTTATTGGATCTGACCAGGGATGGCTTCTGTTGACGGTTTGAGATAGTGAGACGATAAAGTCAGGAATTATTGTGAGAATTTCACTGGCTTTTCTCTTATTTAGTAAAAATTTAAATGCGGTATTAGCTTGTAATCCTGATCTAGTGACATATCGGAACAGTACAGAGTAGATGGTTTCCCCTGGGGCTGGTAAAGGAAAGAATGGTGTATTGCTAGAATCCAATATGCCAACTCCTCATTTCAGGATTTAGGTTTATTTCGGAGTACAGCATCCCTAAGTTCTTCAATGCTTTGTTTATTATGCTTGCCAGAATACTGCCTCGTGTGGGTATTTTCTGGAAGTGGTTGGTCAAGATTGTGCAGTTTGTCCTCGGTAGGACGTATTTGATTGGATAGCAATGCAAGTCTGTTGACAATAGTTGATGTGTCGTTTCCTTTAAACGCTGTTGAGTATAGATCTTCGAATAGCGATAGCGCGGACAAATCCCCTGATCTAATTGCATCTATTACTTTGTGGAGCATAGAAAACTCAGATAAATATACATTTCTAATGAGCCTGGATGATAATGTTTCCTTTTTTTGTTCAATTGCAACAACTTGGGATGCTGTAAATATTCTCAACATGATCCCAAAGATTCCCTGGGAGCAGTCATATAAAGTATGTATGATCTCTTCATTAATTTCTTTAGGGTTTTTCAACCACTGATAGTCCCAACATACCTTGCAAAATGTTTCCCAAGTGTCATCGTTTTTATTGCCAGGTGCATCTGGCCTTCTTAGTTCGTGAAATCCTCCAGTGGTAAATCGCCTAATAACACTAACATTGTCACTTAAAATGTTTTTTGCGTTTGGAGTGCCTATTATTACGATAGGCACCCCAAGTTCATCAAATAGATTAATGATGAAAGCGAGTACTTCCTTTTTCCCGCCGGAACGGGATATGGATACATTTTGAAATTCATCAATTACAACAATTCCAACGTGGAAATTTCTAATAATTTTATGGATCAAATGGATGTAATGATTTCTGGTTAAATGCTTATCGGAGAATTCAATTGAATAAAGATTTGTATTAAGTAATATATCTGTATAATAGCCAAAGCTTCTGCAAAGTGATTTTACGCTGCATTGATCGGGTACATTTCGCATAAGGCATACGATCTGAGTTTCGTAGAATTGTTTGTTGTTGTATATGCTATGTTTAATAACTTGAGGACCGAAAGAATGAAGAATAGATTTAACAAGAGTTGATTTGCCAAGTCCAGAAATGCCTGAAATAAATGAAATGCTTGAACTGGAGTTGGGTCGCAAGATGCCTCTTGAATTGGTAGAACTAGCTTCGTTAAAACCATACAGCTGCATTTGGGTATCAGTATGTAGTGGGTTTCTATATCGATAACCGTCTAATATTTGACCATAGAGTGACGAATAGATCTTTACGTGCTGGTCTATTGGGAACAGGAAGTGGTGTAGACGTGTAATAGCTTGATACCTGATAAAATCAGGTAGGTTGACCTCCTCTGGGTTCCATTCGGGCCGGATCATAAGTCTTTGTAATATATCATCCTTAGATTTCGGTGGTGGTGGTAATGCCTCTACGAGGGGATTATCCTGAAAATCGATAAGTCCAAGTTCGTTGTACTGGGGATTTGTATTTATTATCGTTAAGCTCATTTGTGCTTGTCCCATATATTCTTGCTACGCTTGTTCAAGGACTCCTCGTTATTATTGAAAGTCATATTATCAACACTTTTGCGCTCATCAATTGACTTGTTTAGCTTGGCATTATCAATACCTCTCATGTAGGATTGTATAGCAGATTGTTCTGTCTCGAACTTTTGCAATGTCTTTTCTACATGCCTGCTTTCACGAACGCTAAGATTACCTTTAATATTCTTCCTTATCTTCCGCAGCCTTTTTGCCGCTATAGTTGCATTTGCAGCTGATTTGTTGTAACGGTCCTCTTTTTTAATCCTTTCTATTAGATTAACAGCTTTTCTTTCGTCGTAACTGGAGTGCGATGCTTTGATTGCAGCTTGCCATTCGAGAAAGGAGGCCGTTAGTCTATGTACTTCGGAGTTATTGTTTAATGCCATGAGCCAATCATCGGATTCAGCATCATAATACCATATTTGATTAACCGAATGCTCATTGTATCGTATGCTAATTAGCTTGCGGTCACCTGACTTTACAAGGGTGTATCCTGCAGATATGAGATGATCACTCGTGTATGTGTTGCCTTTGAATTTTAAGCCACGATTTGTAATAGTTGCTGTGCTTCGACTCAATAGGGCTGTATAAACTTCCTTGCTGGTTAGAGTCCTAGTGTAGCCAGGCCTGTTTTCAAGACCCCATACAAATAAGTCTTTATAACTATATGACTTCCTGGTTTCGATTAACTCTAGGGGAAGGTTTTCAACAGGTACTGGCTCATTATTTAAATCAATAATTATTTCAACTAATATTCGCTCCAGCATAGTTATATCAAGCGCAGCCGTTAGCTTTCCATCTTTTTCGCCCCGTCTTCTGAACTTTGGATAACTACCTGGGATATGATAGCCGTGTCCGTGCTTTAATTTGTTGATAGCAGATTCCACTAATCCCTTTCTCTGCGGACAGTAAGGTGGTGTAATTTGAACAATAATACCAGAATTGGGTACAGATTCTGCTTTGTTACTGATCAACTCTGCTCTATCGGCTGTTATAGCCATAGGTAGGTGATGGCTCGGCCAGTCGCTATCTGTATAAGCAAGTCCAAGTCTGTCAAAGATTGAATGCTTAGGGGTAAATGCATTGTACAATGCATTGGATGCAACGGCCCAGCTAGACTTTTCCAAAGATATGCCTAAGCCAGAGTAAAAACCCGACCAAGCGTCTATAAGGACGTAAACAGTACAGTTGCCTATTCTTGTATGATGATCTATTCTTGAAACAAGTTCAGCCTGTATGTTGGTTGGATCTACTTCATATCTTTGCCCAGGTCCCTGCAGTTCATCTCTAGATTTGCCGCGAAACTTCCAAGATGCATCTTTAGCTCTGATTGTTCGGGGTTTTTTCTTTCTGCCACCGTCTTTACTGGATTCTGTATTGCATACGTAATAAAATTGCCAAATTGTTGGGAGTTTACCTCCCTCGACTTCTTTATCGATGTATTCCACGATTGAGTTACTCGAAAATTCTTCAACATTATTCTCTTTCATAAATATGTGCAACATTGTTTTATAGTATGCTGCTCGCAGCGTTGCTTTGCCTGGTTTGTAATACTTTTCATAGCCATCTATGAGTTGTTCCCTGACTTGCGGTAATGGAATACCTTTATTTTGAAATTTGTGGCTATTGCGACCTTTCTTGCTAGTTCCTGGGGATTGAATCTGGCCTGGATTTCCTCTATTCATAAACATTGGAATTAGAGCTAAATCTGACTGCCCTCCACGTAAGTATTTATAATAAATTCTTCTTACTGTCTTTTGAGATACTTCGTATAGATTCGAGATTGTTCTAATTTTTATATTGCGAGTGGACATATTTGTAATGCATGAGGTATCTTTTGCAAGTTCTGAGACTATCTGTGAGTAGTGTTTGAGTTTTTTCTTTGTAGCCTCACTTAATACATCAATATCATGTGTTCTGTTTATATTTTTGTCTTCTTGAGGAATGATATGATAGTTCTGCATTCCTTCTTTTAGTTGTTCAAGGCCCACCTTGAAGATTCCCTTGTTTTTGGAGGACTCGAGTCCGATGAAATAAGCGTAACCATCCTTTACTAATAATAATCTGGCATACCCTGAAATATCATACATTGCATAATTAGTGAATTTTAAGATAGTGTTAATGTTTATCATTTTTATTTTCTCTCAATTTTACGTTACAGTGGAAGCAAATTCTGCGATTTAAATCTATAGGTATATTTCGCATCCAGGCTCCTCGTGCAAACATTGTAAATGCATCATTAGTTGATATATTCATTATAGTGGAAGTTTCTTTTATGATGTCAATCAAAATTATGTTTTTATTCCAAATGCCAAGAAATATTTGAGCATATTTAGAAATGGAAGTGTTTAGATGGTCCTTCTCCTTTGATGTCATGCTTGTCCAAAGCATCTTGAGATTGTCAATCTTAACCCAGGGCAAATCTTTTTCTGTAATAACATTCCATGTAATGCTCCGACGCTCCCAATAAGTTTTCTCAATTAATAACTTTTCAAGAGTACGTCTCGCTGTTTTATTTTTTTCTGAAAGGCTTTCGCTCGTTTTTATGCATATTGCTTTGTATCCGTTTGTTAGCGTTAACACGATATCAGTAGTCATAACTACAAAGCAGTTTGATCCTGGGTACCGAGGATGTTTAAATCCAAGTTCTTTTGCGATCTCCTGGGTCTCCTCCCTAGGTAAAAGAGCGTATTGCTCTCGAATATCTATTACATTAGTATTATGCTCTGCTAGTAGGTGTGCACTAAATTCTATCTTAGATAAATAATGGTGAATTCTGCCTGTCTTAAGTCCTTTTACCATGAACGAAAGTCCTTTTGAGGGGACATCGCGCACATGATAAAAAGGTTTGTACTTTACGCCAGATCCCTGTCCTAACCCTTTTGCGAGAATCTTCTGTATGCTGCTTTCGGTATACTTCCTTCGAGCCATTTTTACTCTCGCACTTGGTCATCGAATAACTTAAAGATGTAAACGATTACAGTGTGTCGGCTTGAGACTGGGTGATCCAAGACAGGTCGGGCGAGGTTCTTTGAAAGAACTGGTTCAGGACTTCGACAAGGACGAGGAAAGGGGCGCATGCCCACTGAGTCGACAGGTGTGGCGCAGGGAGAGGATGCGCTCGACAAAACGGTCATCCTTGTCACTTGCAGTGCCGAAACTCGATTTCCGCCAGAGGATCGCAAAACGCAGCCGCCGCTCGGCATGGTTTTGGGTCTGCCCAACACCTTGCTTGCGTAGAGCCCGAGATTGTCCATCTCGCCGAGCAGGCGGCGGGCAGACCTGCCTGCATCGTCTTCTCGGTCGGCATGGCGTGATATAAAGCGATGATGTCGGGTACGAAACGCTCTCCACGGTCCCGTGGACGGCGGGGCATGGGCCATTTTGCACAGCCGGCGCAACTCGATGAATGCCCAGGAGCAGGAGTGGGCGACTGCGGTGTCCGAGCGCTCGGACTGGCCTTTGGCGTGGCGGATGAGGTGGACGAGGCAGGTCTGCCGGTCACCTTCCCATCTGCAGCAGGCGCTGGAGCCGTCGCAGACGAGGGCTCCCCCGAAGTTCTGCACGAGAGACTCAAAAGCTTGCCTGGATTTGGATTTGTGGATCATGAACAGTGCATTTCGCTGGCTGCCCAGGACCCACAGCCAGGAGAGCGCGCCGCTGTTTCGCCAGGAGATCTCGTCGACATGGCCCACAGCCTGGGCGCGAGTTTCCTTGTCGATGGCTGCGTAGTGGGCTGTGATGGCCCGGCTTGACCGGTCGATAACCTTCTGGATCGCTTCATGGCTTACGTGCACACCGAGCACGGACTGGCAGAAGTCCTGCACGGCGCGGCGGGAGTCCTTCTGCACGCCGGCCATCTCGACGATTATGGACGAGAGGCGTGGACTAAAGCCGCTGCGCTGCTCATCAGGCACAAGCGCCTTGTCCATTTGGCCACAGCGGGAGCACCTGCCGCGCAGAAGGACCACGTGGGTGACCTGCGTCCTGATCTCAGGCAGCTCTATGACCTGATGCGTGTAGTACTGCGCAAGGTCGGGAAAGTGGCTGCCGCCGCAGCGATAAGGGCCTAGCCGGACGTAAGTGACATCGGTCGACTCGAGCATGGCTTGGCGAAAGTCTTTGTGGCACTTGCGCCCGCCACGCTTGCCGGATGCCTTGCTCGCTGACTTGGTCCTGAGGAGGCTGTCCGAGGACGGGGGCCAGTTTGAATTGGATGAGTTCTGGCCAAGCTGGTCTTCCAGATATTCAACGCGTGCCGTGAGCGCCCGGATTTCCTTGAGCAGAGTTTCGATCAGAGCCAGCGCGTCTGGCGGGGTCTGGAGGATAACCTCTTCGGTCAGGGGGATCTGCTCATGACTGGAAGGTTTCATGCTTATGAGATCAGCATTTTCGGGAGATAACGTCCAGAGCCGATCCGAGCCTTTCGGTTCATTCCGGAAGGATCGGCGGGACCGTGGTTATACCCTGTGATCGGTTACGTTAAGGTAAATGGGGCAGGGCTTATGACTCCTTGTGGGTTAAAAAGAATAAAAACTAGTATCTTAGCTTTTTTCCTCTTGGATAGTCAGATCTGGAAATCTCCAGCTTTTTGCTGGAAGAGGCCAGATCAAGATCGGCTAGGGCCTGTTCACACTAAAGCAGTTTATGAATGAAGATAGGGGCCTCGGGAAATAGCTCCAAACGTAACATACTATAATAGCTTATGTTTTTATAAGGCGTTAACAGGTCCTAGAGATGTTTTGCAATTGATATGAATCTAGCTCGGCAAGCTTGCCAAGTGCGCTTATGCCAAGCCAGTGCCGTCTGCAATGACGAGCATCCTCCCTGCGTCCTGTTAGCCGTGACTCCCCTCCGTCAGCTTGTCTGGTTGCCCCGTATCTCACCACTGGACGACCATCTTCTCGAAATCGGCTCCTCGTGCAAGCCGTCCTCGTCCATCTTGCCGTTCTGGAGGATATGGATTGCGTCTATATCCACGCCGGTGAGCGTCGAGAGTTGGTGGGTCACGATAATGCCGGCCCTGCCGCTGCAGAGCCGCTCCTGGACTGAGATGACGTCGCGTTCGGTAGCCGAGTCGATGCCTGTGCTGGGCTCATCCAGCAGCTTAATCCTGTGAGCGTCTTTCCAGAGAGCCAAAACGTGGATAGGCTGTATGGATTCATATCACCCTCAACCGGATGGAGGAAGATATGCTCCAAAAATGCGGCACCTTGCTTCCAATGTGTTTGTTGTCCCTTCTACTCGTGGCTTCGGCCGCCCTTGCCCAGCAGGCTGGAAGCCAGCATCAGCAGCATCAGTCCCAAGCACCTGCCGGGCAGACTCCGCGTTGTCCATCCGCCTGAACATGTCCTTGAATTTGGCGATATCTTTAAGAAAGATGGCCTTTAACTCGTCAAGCTTCTTTTGATACACGCCTTCATGATCGTGAGCCGTAGCCGCCGTGGGGAAGGTCAGCTGCATACGCAGCAATGACTTCTCAAGGTTGTCGGCCTGGAACGCATAGTCCAGGTAATGGTCTGCAACCGCCATGGACCCCTGGTCGGCCTTTTCAAGAGAGGGCATGACCGCGAGGATGCTTAGCAGGATTATCAGGAGAATGGCCCCAAATCCGAGACCGAGCTTCACGCCGATCTTCATGTTCCGTACTGACAGCAGCCGTCTCCTCCAGAAGTATGCGCAAGACTGGTCGAAACAGAACGTACCAGCCGTTAGATGCGCTTAAGATCTGAACGCTCAATCAAATTCTGCGCGGAGAGTGCAGCTCAGATTGTCTGAGCAAGTCGCTCGACCAATGGCGTTTCACATTTCAGATTGTTCAAGTAGACTTTGGGGAGAACCTAATCCTACCTGGAAGGTGACTGCAACTCTTTTTGGGTAGGCTTTCCTCTCTGCAAGGAACACTCGGCTTGCAGAGAAACACGGGGGCGGATCCCGTCATGGCAGGACGCAAAGGGTGCTTGCCATGGGAAGATAACCTATAACGTATAGATAACCTATGGGTGTGCATTTCTTATTGCACACCCATAGGTTATAACTCGTACGTAGACAATCGCTGACTTTACCAACCTGCGAAATTAGTCAGCCTGCTCATCCTTATGTTCTATCTCGTGCAATGCGCGCTGCCTAAGATCGCTATCGTTCGGCTCAAGTGTAAGAACGCGGGCAAAATGCTCCCGCGCCTTTTCCTCACTTCCTAGCTGGTACTTGAGCACGATGCCCAAATTGTAATGCGCCCAGGCGTCCTTGGGATCAGCCTTGACGAGTTCGTTCAGCGCCTCCGCCGCCTCGGGGTATGACTTCAGGGCATAGAGCATTCCGGCGCGCATGGCTTGCGCGTGGTTGTTGCCCGGATCAAGGGCAAGCGCCTTTTCGATGAAGCCCTTGGCCTTCTCAGGGGCGTTCATTTCCATGAACAGAGCCGCGACTTGAAGTATCGTCTCCAGGTTGTCCGGTTTATCCTTCAGATCTTTCATCAGGTGCTGAAGGTGCTCCGCCTGCTGGTCCTGTGCGGCTTTCGACGTTTTCAGTGCAATCTTGGTCGCCGGATGCTCAAGCCTGTACACGATGGAAGTCGCGAATATGGCCAGAAAGGCCAAGGCCATCAGAATGAGCATGACTTTTTGAGGCTGACCGCTTTCTTCGCGCATCCTATTCTCCCCCCTCGTTCGCACGCACTGCCTGTCCATCGGCAGACCGGCTGCCGGGCCGCCTGAGAAGACCGAAACCAGCCAGGCACATCACCGTGCCGCCGATCCAGATCCAATTAACCAAGGGGTTCACGCTCACCTTGAGGGTGACCTTTCCGGATTCGTCGAACCCGAGGAGAACGCCATAGATCTCGTCGAGGAGCCCCGGAATGACGGACACCTCGGCGAAAGGTTGCCTGAAGTTTGCGTAAATACGCCGCTCCGGACTCAAGATGCCTACCTCCCTGCCCTGGTGCTCCACCCGCAGGCGTGCCGTAGCGACGGCTATGGCCTGGTCCGAGGATTGGCTCACGCCCTCATTGGTGATGGTGTACTTGCCCACCTCCATGCTCTCGCCAAGAGCCAGGGACGTCTCGCGCATGTTCTGGTAAGGCCCGGATATGGCCACGCCCAGGGCCATGAGCGCAAAGCCCAGGTGCACGCCATAGGTGGCCAGGGATCGTCCGGAGCGTGCATCGCGCCTGCGTATCAGCACAAGGAGGATGCCGGCCAGGACGGCCAGGCTGCCGGCTGCCGTGACCAGCGCCAAAGGAATGCGGATGCCCACGGCTGCAAGCAGGATGGCGGACGCGATGAATACAAGCCCCGCGACGACAAGGCCGCGCCTGTCGCGGAAACCACGCTGGCTGTGGAGCCATGGGGCCAATGCGAAGAGCAGGACCAGGGCGGAGAAGAGCGGCAGGCACACACGGTTGTAGAATCCGGCATCGAGGCCGATGGAGGTCCCAGTCAGCTTGGCCGTGATCACGGGCCACATGGTGCCCAGGATGACCACGAGCCCCAAGGCGCATAGAATCCAGGCGGCGCAGAGCAGCGCGCCCTTGATGCTCAGGAACTCGCCAAGCGGGCGGCCCGCCTTGCGACAACCATAAGCCATCCCGACAAAGAGAACGACAAGCCCCGCAAGCATGAACACGAGAAGCGGCAAGCCGACACCGCCGTCGCCGAAGGCGTGCAGCGAGTTCACTACTCCGCTGCGCACGAGGTAGGTGCCAAAGATGCACAGCAGGAAGGTAATGCCGATGAGCAGGAGATTCGTGCGGGGAAGTGCTCCGGATCTGCCGCCCAATGCCGCAGTATGCAGAAAGGCCGTGGCGGTCAGCCAGGGGATGAGCGAGGCGTTCTCCACCGGGTCCCAGGCCCAGTAGCCGCCCCAGCCAAGCTCCATGTATGCCCACCAGCCGCCAAGGACGATGCCGGCGGTGAGAAATATCCAGGACAGGATGGTCCAGTTGCGGCAAAGGCGTGTCCAGGGAAGCCGTTCGCCCGCCATGACGCTGGCCAAGGCCAGACAGGCGGGGATGGTGAAGCCCGCGTAGCCCAGAAAGAGCAGCGGCGGATGAAAAATCATGCCCAGGTTGCGCAGCAGGGGATTGAGACCATTCCCGTCCGCTGGAGCCTGGAGGAACTCCTGGAACGGGTTGCTCCAGCTTGTGAGCAGGAGCAGGAAGAAGGCCTGGACAGCGAGGAACAGAACCCAATAGTTCTGGCGGGTCGCCCCTGCCAAGGATTTGTACGAGGCTGATCGCGCGAATGCGACTCCCAGAAGCGCCGAGCACAGGGCCCAAAAGAGAAGCGAGCCCTCTTGGCCAGCCCAAAACGCGGTCAGCCTGTAGAAGAGCGCCAGGTGGTTGTCCACATAATCATGCACGTACTTGTAGGAGTAGTCGCGCCCGGCAAGCGCCATGAGCAGGATCGTCGAAGCGCAGAGCATGAGCAGCGTGACGATGAGATGCCCTTTCTCCAGGAGCCTGGTTTCGTCTTGCCTGCCGTAAGCAGTCCAACAAGCCCAGGCTCCCAGGCCGAGGGTGAACAGAAGAGCTAGAAGCAACGAACCTTGTGCTACGAGAGGCATGCGGAACTCCTAGGTTTATACATCCGATGCCGAGAAGACAGGACGGCTTAACCGCCCTGTCTTCTCGGGGTATGTGGAGGAGGAGGGGTTACTGATTGGTTGTCTGGGGCGTTTGCGTGGAATTGGCGATGGTGTGACGGCCGGCGTGCTGGCCGTTGCCGGCGTGCTGGTCCCGATTGGTGGCGCTGTGACGGTCAAGGCTGCCGTTGTGACGGGCCGCGTCCGCCTGCCTGTCGTTATGCCTGCCCATGGAGGCATTGGCCATGTGGTCGCTCATCGTGCCGGTCCAGGAACCAGCAGCATGCATGCCGCTACGGTCCTTGCCGCTTGCACTCATGTGAGTCCCCTGGCTGTGTTCGCCATCATGGCCGATACCGCCCTGGTTTCCGGACGCCATGCCGCCATTGTGGCTGCCCATGCCGCTTGAACCCATACCGCCTGAACCCATGCCACCATTGTGGTTGCCCATACCACCGGAACCCATCCCACTGCCGCCGCCATCATGGCTTGAACTGCCTCCCTGGCTGCCACCGCCGGAGCCTCCACCGTGGCCTCCGCCGTGCCCTCCTTCACCAGGACCGGCAAAGGCTGTACCGGCAAGGACAAGCGAGGCGGCCATGGTAAGGGTGAGAAGTATTTTTTTCATTCAGTTTTCCTCCTAAAATGGTAGACTACTTATACGTAAAGCATGAAGCATGCCCCGGAACTTAGAATTAAATAATACAGCCACTTGGGTTGACCTGAGGGGCAAAAGAGACGAGTTTCCCTGTTTAAAAAATATCCAAATAAGTGCCAAAACCTGCACATAATGCTTACTAACTACACACAGGAGGCCTTTCGTCTGCGGACCCCGACCAAAACCCCAGGCATGTCATCCGTGTATAATCGTAATAGAATAAGATGCTTGCATGCGAACTGCGATCAGGCCCAGCTTCTTTTACCAACGGGTCACATTTTGCTCCCAATGGAAGGGCAAGGCATGATCCGTATAATAAGTGAACGATCGCTCTTGCCGAGTGTTCAGACCACGACCACAATGCGGCAAGCTCAAGGAGCATTCGATTGGACAAGATCATACTGAGAGTGAAGGACATGGACTGCGCGGCCGAGGTCGCAACGCTCAAGCGCGAGCTTGAGCCGCTGGTGGGCGACGGGTCGCGGCTCTCCTTCGACATCCTGGAGCGCAGGGTGATGGTAGATGTCGAAGGCCTGAATGTGCGCGAAGAGGACATCATGAAGGCCATCGCCAAGACCGGCATGCAGGCCGACTCGGGCGTCGAGATCGGCTGCGCATGCTGCGGAGGCACGTGCCCCACAGGAGAAGGATTCTGGCAGCAGCACGGCCGCCTGATTCTGTGTATTCTGAGCGGCGTCCTCCTGCTGACCGGTTTTGCCCTCGTGGCCTTTGAAAGAGGAGGCGTTCTCTCCGCGCTGGCCGGGGACGTCGAGGGCGAGCACGCCTATCCCCTATCCGCCGCCCTGCTCTGGCTCGGGTCGATCCTGAGCGGCATCTGGTATGTCATGCCAAAGGCCTGGGGATCTCTGCGCCGGCTCAGGCCGGACATGAACCTGCTCATGACCATCGCCGTGGTCGGTGCCGTCATGATTGGGGAACTCTTCGAAGCCGCATCCGTTGCTTTTCTATTCTCTCTGGCCAACCTGCTCGAATCCTGGAGCATCGGCCGCGCCCGGCGGGCCATCCAGTCGCTCATGAGCATCACGCCAAGCACGGCTCTAGCATTTGATTTCGGGCGGCAGGAATTCGTGGAGAAGCCTGTGGGGGACATCAAAGTCGGCGAGCGGATCTTGGTTAGGCCGGGCGACAAGCTGCCTTTGGACGGCATCGTCCTGAAAGGCAGCTCTTCGGTGGACCAATCGCCCATCACGGGCGAGTCGGTGCCGGTGATGAAGGAGCCTGACGATCAAGTCTTCGCCGGTACGCTCAATGGCGACGGCTCCCTTGAGTTCCGATCCACGAAACCGGCCTCGGATACGACACTGGCGCGCATCATTCACATGGTGGAGACGGCCCAATCCCGCCGCGCGCCCATGGTGCAGTGGATCGAAAAGTTCGCCGCGATTTATACCCCAGCCATGGTGCTCATGGCCGCGCTCATTGCGATCGTGCCGCCACTAGCCTTTGGCGGCAGTTGGAGCGACTGGTTCTACGAGGCCCTGGTCATTCTCGTCATTGCCTGTCCCTGTGCGATGGTCATCTCCACTCCGGTCTGCATCGTAACCGGCATCTCTGCAGCGGCGCGAAATGGCGTGCTAATCAAGGGCGGCGTGTTCCTTGAGTTGCCTGGAGAGCTGACGGCCATGGCCTTCGACAAGACTGGCACGCTGACCCGGGGCAAACCGGAAGTGAAGTCGGTTCAGGCATTGGACGGCCGTGCGCAGGCCCAGGTGCTCGCCTTGGCAGCGGCGCTTGAGAGCCAGAGCACGCACCCCCTTGCCCGGGCCATCGTCGGCTTTGCTCAGGCGCAGGGAGTGGATATTCCGCAGGTCCATGAGTTCACCGCCTTTCCAGGCATGGGCGCACGCGGGCGCATCGCGGGCAGCCTCTATTGGATAGGCAGCCCGCGCATGCTGAAGAGCGAGTTCAAGGGGCATCTCCCGGCCGTAACGTCGCTTGAAAATGGCGAGGCCACTTCGCACGTCTACCTTTGGGATGAAGAGCGCGTGCACGGGTACATCGGGCTTGCCGACAGCGTACGGCCCGAGGCCAAGAATCTGGTGAAGGATCTTAAAGACCTGGGCATCGGCAGAGTCATCATGCTTTCGGGCGACAACCGGCCCACGGCCGAGCGCATTGCCCACGTTACGGGTGTTAGCGAGATCCGGGCGGACCTCATGCCCGAGGACAAGACTCGGGCGGTGCAGGAGCTTGTGGACAATGGGGAGAGGGTCGCCATGATTGGCGATGGGGTCAACGATGCCCCGGCCCTGGCTATCGCCACGGTCGGCATCGCCATGGGGGCCATGGGCACGGACGTGGCCATCGAGACGGCCGATGTCGCACTCATGTCCGACGACTTGTCGAAGCTGCCCTGGCTCATTCGCCACTCCAGGCGGGCCTTGGGCATCATCCGGCAAAACATCGTCTTCGCCTTGGGCCTCAAGGTCATCTTCCTGATCCTGGCGGTCACCGGCTTGGCCACTCTCTGGATGGCCATCGTCGCGGACATGGGAGCCTCGCTGCTCGTCATCTTCAACAGCCTACGGCTGATGAACGCCGGTGGCCGGACCTGATTCACGCAGGCGGCCAGATCGGCGAGGCGAGCCGCGAGGCCACTGGCAAAAGAATCAGTAACAGGATTTAAACAATCCTACCCAATGTACCGACCGCGAGGGTTGGTGCCTCGCGGCCAACCCAGCCAAACCAAGGCCGCGCCAGCAATGACGTGAATGATTCTTGCGTCACGTTTGCCGCTACTCTCTCCTCCGTCAGCCTGTCTGGTTGACCACATCTGATGGTACGGCCCTCTTCGCTAAACCAGCTCCTCGTGTGAGCCGCTCTCGGCCACCTTGCCGTCCAGGATGAAGTGGATCGCATCCACGTCGGTGACCGGGGAGAAGTGCTTATACGCGCTATGGTCGCTGGACCAAGGCGGAATCTGAAAGACGGTGCTTATGGAATTGTCCAAGGACAGAGATGATCTGATAAAGAAAGTTTTTAATACGATAAAGCGCCACAGAAGGACTGCGATCCGCTACGACAAGCTGGCTCGAAACTATCTAGCCTGGCTTACCTTGGCTGCGACCCTGCTCTGGCTAGCCTTTTAAAGCAGAACCTGGAGAGGAAGAGAAAGGGGAGCCGAGAGAGGGCTCCTCGCCCTCTCTCGGTTACACCGACGAGAGTCTAGCGCGGGCCGAATGTGAGGATGACATCCTTGGGCATGATGGGACCCCAACTGGTGTGCACCGTGTCCGCCTCCTCGACCTTGAGGCCGGTCTTGAATCGTTCTGCACCGAGGAGTTTGGGGGCGGCCTCCACCAGGGCCATGTCCGTGTAGTAGCTCTGGTCGTAAACCGCCACGATCAACGTGCGGGGCTTGCCGACCTGGGTTTGCTGGGCCGGTGCGGCCAGTGGCAGGAAGAACTCGTAGCTCAGGATGCCCTTGGCGTACTGGGGCCGGAAGTCCTTGGCCGTTGCGAAGGCGACCTTGCGGCCGTCGAGGCTCGCATGGGTGAAGTAGTTGAAGCCCTTCAGATTGACGAAGGCCTCCTGCTCCATTGCGCGGCCTTCGGCCTCGCTCAGGCGGCCGTTCCCGTCCTTGTCGACCATGTCCACAATCTGGGTCGAAAACATCTCGTCGAAAGTCCAGCGCTGGCGGATGCCGGACAGGCCGCCGGCGTCGAAGACGAAGGTCAGCTCGCAGTCGGTGAAGACGTGGGGGTGGCCAAAGGCGGGTAGCGGGGCCAGACAGACGGCCAGCAGGGCCAGGATGGCTAAGTGCATGGTCTCCTCGTGAGGTTCATCGATAGGGGCATGTCGATTTCAATCGTTCGACGAGCGTTCGTCGGGCGCGCGTCAAGGCGCATCAGGCAAAGAACATGGCCGCGCCGAGCAGGGCTATGGCCAGCGAGCCGGTCAGGCTCAGGCCCGCGAAGACCGCCATGGTCAGCCTGCCGCTCCCGTGGACCCCGCGCTCCACGGCCCGGCGGAAGAGGATCGTGGCCATCGCGAAGGCCGAGGTGGTCAGGCCCATGCCTAGGGCCACGAAGAAGAGAGATGCAAGGCCCGCCCAGAAGATGCCCAAGCTCGTGGCGAAGATGAGGATGACGGCCGAGCCGGGGCAGGGGATGAGCCCGGCAGCCAGGGACATGGCCGTCATGCCCTTGGCGCTGGCGTGACAGTGGCCGTGGGCGGCCAGGCGGCCGGTGGCGATGTCGTAGAGCGTCTTGAGCGTCAGCAACGCGCCCATGGCCATGAGCAGGCCGTAGCTGCCACGCTGCATGAGCGCGCCGTTCTGGTCGAAATCGGCCATGCCCGTGCGCTGGAGGAACAGGTTAAGGGCGATGACCATGAGTGCGGCCGAGGCCACGTGGGCCAGCATGCTGCCCGTGCCCATGGCTAAGCCCTGGATCAGACTGCCCCTGCGGCTCAGGAAATAGCCGCAGATGAAGCTCTTGCCGTGGCCGGGCCCCAGGGCGTGCAGCACGCCATAGCCGAAGCCGGCCAGGAGGAAGAGCCAGAAGGCCTGACCCGTGGGGTTCTCGCGAATATCGCGGGCAAAGGATGCCATGCCCGAGCGCAGCTCCTTTTGCAGGCGCGTGGACTGGACCAGGAGCTTGCGCCAGAGCAGGACCGGCAGCCAGGGCTGCTCCGGCTCGACGCTCGCCTGGACCTCGGCTGGAGCCGTGGCCGGAGCCGCAGTGAAGGGGCTTGCCCCGCCGGCTCCGGCCGGAACGGCGGTCTCGGCTGGGGCTGAAGCGCCGGGCGCGGATGGCGCGGTGAACGGGTTGCCCGTGGCGGCGGGAGCGGCCGGTTCGACAACCTGGCTGGAATTTGTGGCGGCTGCTCCCAAGGCTTCCGCTCCGGCTGCCTTGCCGCCTCCAGAACCGAAAAATGGCGAGGCGGCCGCCGGGGCCGCGCTCCACGCCAGGGCCATGACGAGAAGCGCGCAGACCAGAAAACGTGGATGTCGCGCCGTGATGCGCAGGAGTGGCATGAGTGCTTTCCTTGTGGATACGTCTACTTGCAGGGAATAGTTCGTGGCTGCGCCAGGGCCGCGTCGGCCGCGCCGCCTTGCCCTGCTGCGTTAGCAAGGAGCCTGCCATGAAATCTCGGCTCCCTGGAGATTTCAGCTATCGTTCGGTATCGGACGGGGTGGAGACTGCATGCTCGTCTCCTGCATTGACCACACAGTGCAAGGCATTTGCAGGCTAAAGAGCTTAACGGGGGCATGTGGATAAGTAGCTGCGCGTTCAGGGGGAGGAGAAAGACGGGTCCGAAGGATGCACTCATGGGATGGAGGGGCTTGGAAAGGGCAGCATCCTCTCTACGATCCAGTATGAAAACAGAACCTGGCTCTCGCGGTTAACTGAAACCGCAGCTATTTGCTCTTAATCCTCCTCCTAGTTCTCTACTACTCATAATTAGATCATAGCGGAAAGCTGAATTGTTGCCGCACCTCGGCATGGCCTTGTTCCAGGGTCGCTCACTTTAAGTAAACGGAGAGTGTCGTAAACACCGTGAATCCAAGAAGAAAGCAGAGCATGGCCAAGCGGGACTCCTTCCCCCTATGCGCCAAGGGCATAATTTCCTCGACCGTAATGCTCGTGAGCATACCAGCCGTGAACGTAAGAATGGCGTACTTGAGCAGTTCGGACTGTCCCCGCAGAAGCCAGTAGCCCAAGGTCGCAGAGAATAGCACGGGCAGAGTGAAAGACGCAGCCAGAAGGATGCGGCTGCGCCTTGAGAAGCCTTCGCTCTTGAATGTGCCCATGCTCGCAAAGCCTTCGGGAATGTCTGCCGTGACTTGAGCAAGGGCGAGGAACAAACCAAGGCTGCTGGAAATGGCCGAGCCTGATCCAATCAGCAAACCGTCACCGAACAGATCCACCATCACACCAAGGAATATAGCCCAAGACCCACTCTCACTGTTGCCTCCCTTCTCTTGGAGATGATCTTGAACAGAATCGATGAGGATAAAGAAGACCCCACCAACGAAAAAACTGAGGATGATAACCCATGTTGGCTGCAACTTGATAGCCGCCGGCAGGATCTCGACACCAACTACAGCGATGAGGATACCTGCTGCGGCATGCAGCGCCATACTCAGGTTCCGCTGAGAGAAGGTAACAAACTCGGATAAGATGCCTCCAGCGAAGTTGCCCAGCGCAGGAAGGGTGGCGAGGAGCAGGATGGAGAGGAATTCAGACATTATTCGCCCTTTTCCCTCGGCAGCCTGCAGGCCCTGATCATAAAAAAGTAGGCAGCGACCAAGGCAGTAACCGCAGCGGCCAAGCCCAGACCGAACCAGAGCACGTGCAAGGATTGGGAATCCGGAATGCGGATGAAACGCTCCAGGAACTCGATGGCAAGAATGACAATGACAATACCGATGATCTGCCCTTCGAGATCATGTATCTCTCTCAGCCGCAATCGGTCGCACAGGGGCAGGGGGTAGATGAAGATATTGAACAAACCCAAAGCTATGATATAGAATATGACTGCCTTGAGCAGATCGCTCACGATTTCCAGCAGGGAGACGAGAGATTTTGCGGAGAATCTCTGTTCGGTGATGAATTCCATCCAAATGGAATACGTTTTAACAACGGAATAGCCTGCACCAAGCAGGAACGTGCTCAGGGCCAAGCCTAGCATCATGATGACCGCAAGAAGAATCGCGTACTTGAATATCTGCTGAAAGATGGCAATCAGTCGAGCAAGTCGCTCATCTTCTCCATACCGGCATATGTCTTTTTCTTTATCCACCATCATGTTCTCCGCTGTTCCTGGCTGGCGGTAACACGGCGGCCTACTTCAGTTGAGCAGCGTCCAACGGCAACTCGACTCGAAAATGCGCGCCTTTGACCTTATTATCCAGTAAGCGTATCGCGCCGCCATGGGCCAGCATAATCTTTTGGGAGATGGCCAACCCTAAGCCGGTTCCTCCCTTCTTGGTCGTAAAGAACGGCGTGAAGAGCTTTTCCCGCACCTCCTGGGGAATTCCTGGGCCATTATCAACGATATCGATGATCATATTCCCCCGACCCCGGCGCATCTCAATGCTGACTACTTCATCTGCGGGAGAGGCCTGCACGGCGTTTAGCAAAAGATTGATAAACACCTGCTCCATCCTCTGGTTATCCATGGGGAGAACCGGGAGATTCTCGGACTGCGCGAGACGAATGGAGACGTTCTTCTCTGCGGCCGTCTTTTCGACCATGGCCAGACTGCGCCTGACAACATCTTCAATGCGGTTTTTTTCCACATTGAGCGCAAAGGGCTTTGAAAAATCGAGCATGTCCTTGACCATGGCCTCAAGTCTTGAAGCCTCCTCGGCAATGAGTTTCAATTTATCGCGATTCGGGTCACTGTCGGCAAGCTTTCGCTGAATTATGCAGCTGAATCCGCCAATAGCGATGAGCGGCGCCTTCATATCATGCGCAACACAGGATAGGGCCTTGCCCATGGCTGCCAGGCGTTCCGCCTCCCGCAAGGCTCTTTGCTCGGAACGTTCACGGTCAGCAATGCGCCCCAATACGGCTGCGACAATGTTGAAGAGTATCAGCTCAAGGATCCTGGTCAGATCATCAGCGGAGAGCCCATTCCACTGGAGCACGATAACGGGCAGATAGAGAAGGGAAATGCTTACGGAGGTGATCAGGCCGCCCCGCAGTCCGAACCAGAATCCGGCGAGCATGACAGGCAAGAAGTAAAGCTCGCGGTAGATCGCATGGTAGTGGTGCAATGTACTGGCGGTGACATAGTGGAGGAACGTGATCACGGCGACCAAGATGACAACGGCGACAACTTTCCTTCCCACACCCTGCGCGCCGTCCATCTTCTCCTCCTTTTAGCTGGTCTGGCTCACCCACATGCTGCGATACGGCCCTTGCCTGGAAAGCAGTTCCTTATGGGAACCCTGTTCAGCAATTATACCGTCTTGGAGGAAATATATCTCGTCCACGTCCGTAACCGTGGAGAGCTGATGCGTCACGATGATGCCCGTCCTGCCGGCGCAGAGCCGCTTCAGGGCGGTGATGACGTCGCGCTCCGTGGCCGAGTCGAGGCCTGTGGTGGGTTCGTCGAGGAGCACGATGGGCGCATCCTTGAGGAAGGCCCGTGCAATGGCCAGCCTGCGCTTCTGGCCGCCGGAAAGACCTGTGCCTCCCTCGCCAAGCGGAGTGTCATAGCCAAGAGGCAGGTTGAAGATGAACTCGTGAGCCTCGGCGGCCTTTGCTGCTCGCTCGACCTCTTCATCCGACGCATCCGGCCTCGCCAGGCGAATGTTCTCGCGAATGGTCAGGTTGAAGAGGAAAGAGTCCTGCAGGACCGTGGCCATCTGGCTCCTGAGGCTTTCCAGGGTGAACCGCCGGATGTCCTGTCCACCGATGCGCACCGAGCCATTCTGCGGGTCGTACATGCGCAAGAGGAGCTGCAGGATGGTCGATTTGCCGCTGCCGGAGCCACCTGCTAGGGCCACGGTTTTTCCAGCCGGAATCACGAGGGAGAGGTCCCGAAGCACGGGCGACTCCGGATCGTAGCCGAAAGTTACACCCGAGAGCTGGATAGCCCCTTGAAGAGCCGGGGCCGGCACTGAATCCGGTTGCTCGACAGCGCCCATGCGGCGCGGGTCGAGTTGCAGAATCTCTTCCACTCGCTCCAGGGAGGCCGTTGATTTGGACATGCGGCTGGCGAATTTGCTCACTTCACGCACCGGCTTGAAGAGGCTGTTCAGGTAGGCCATGAAGACCATGAGCTGCCCTACCGTCAAGCTACCCTCCAGAATGCGCAGAGCACCAACGAGTATGACCAGCACAGTCGTAAGCCCTATGAGCAGATCGACCGCAGAAGTCAGCATCCCCTGGTAATGCCCGGCACGTTGGGCAAGCGCCACGCTCTCTTGTCCACTCCTTGCGAACTCCTGGACCAACCCTTCTTCCAGGCACATGGCGGACACGGCCTTCTGATGGGAGATCGATTCCTGAACCGAGGAGGCGATTCCACCTTCGATGCGTCGCTGCTGCCTGATGGACTTCTTGGCTTTTTGGGCAAGCCTTGTGTTTGCCAAGAAGATCAGCGGGACGGCCAGAACGAAGGTCAAAGCAAATACCCAGTCCGTAAGGAAAGTGACGAGCAGGATGCCGATGATCGTGGGAAGGCTGCGCACGGTCACGACGACAATCGCTTCGAGTATGGTCTCGATCTCGGCGGAATCAGAGGTTATGCGACTGGTCAGGTCGCCGCTTCTGGCGGTAGCAAAGAAGCCTGCGGGCATGGTGATGATGCGCGTGAAAAGTTCCCTGCGCACGCTGAGGACCACGGATTGCCCCAAGCGAACAAGAAAATAGTGCTGCAAATACATGAGCAGGGCATTCGAGACGTAGAGGAAAAGCAGGAGTGCTGCACTGATGAGGATGATGTCTGCAGTCTGGGTAGTCTGAAGGGAATGCAAGGCATTGCGCGCGAATTCCCCTAAGCCCTGCGCCGTGGTCGCGTCCTGCCCGGTGGCTTTCTGCTGCACGAGATGATCGACGATTTGCCTGAAGGGCCAGGGCAATGCCAGGATGAGCCCCGACTGCCCCGCCAAGGCCAGACATACGCCAAACACGAGCAGCCAGCTGGCGCGCAGGTGCTGGAAGAAATGGAGGTTCCGCAGTAAGCGGATAAGGGGAAAGGATTGAGGCTTGCGCATGGGCATTCCTGATCCGCGCGCCTAAAGCCCGAGGTCCTTTTTGTACTGCTCGAACTGCTCCTTGGTGATCTCTCCTTTGGCATAGCGGCGCTTGAGGATCTCCAGCGGGTCCTCGAAGCGCGGCCCAGGAAGGTCGCTCGGCTTGCGGCACTTCACGGCAAGGAAGATGATGATGCCCACAAGCGCCACGATGAGCAGAAGCAGGTAGATGTTTCTATTGGGGTATATTTCCCACTGGTGCATCCAGCGGTCGCCCCACTGGTCCATGCCTGGCGGGCACCACTCTTGGTTGGTCTGGCACCTCACAATCAGTTCGCTGAAGCTGGTCGAGATTTCTTTTAACATCATACTGAGTCACCAGTCGGTGTAGGCCACTTGCACTCCATCCTGCTCGATAAAACGGCTTAAGCCCAGGAGGGGAATCCCCCTGGGCCAGTGTTTACCAACCCCTATTCATTCCGCGACCCATGCCATGCCCCATTCCGCGACCCATGCCAGGACCCATCATGGGGCCGCCGCACCATGGGCACTGGCCCTGGATGCCATAGTCCCGGGCCTTGAGTTGCAACTGCGTCTGCGTTTCGGCAATGCGCTGGTTCAACTCCTTCACCTGCTTGGGGTCAGGCTTCTCCTGCATCAGAAGGGCATTGAGCTGCGCCTCGTCCCTCATGAGCTGAGAGCGGAGTTGCTGGGTTTCAGCCATGTACTTCTGATAACTTTCCGTTTGCTGAGGCGTTGCGCCATACATGCCACCCTGTGCTCCATAGCCGCCCCAGGGGCAGCCGTAGCCGGGCTGGGCCATGGCACTTCCAGCTGCAAGGCTGAAGACCGTGATCAGCGCAAGTGCAATGATTCCCTTTTTCATGTCCGACCTCCTATTTACAGGTTGCACAGCTATTAATGGCTATCAAGGCTGCAGACCTATTGAGGCTGGCTCCTGTCCTTATGTCGGCAGACCGCGCCCATCGAGCACCTCGCGCATGCGCCGGTACTCATCTTCGCTGATCTCGCCCCGCGCGTACTTGACCTTGAGAATCCGCATGGAGTGGTCCTTGTCGTCCCCCGAGGTCTGCCTGTTTCTGATGCCGTCGATGATTCGCAGGGCCAGCCAGACGATGCCCGCAACAATGAGAATTTTTAGCAGCAGACCGATCAGGCCTCCGCCCCAGAAGAACCCTGGGCCAGAGAAAAGCGGTCCTGAAAAGTTACACCACATACATTTCTCCTCGGTCTGCTATCAGGACTGAGCACTTACCAGCCATACGGGCAAGCTCCGTATCCTTGGGAATTCGCCTGAAGCGTACGGAGACGCTCCTCGTTCCGAGATATCTCCTGAGCCAAGTTTCGCGCCCTTTCTGGGTCAGGATCGGGAGAGCGCATAAGGGCATCCAGCTCGGCACGGTCGGCCGCGATTTCACTGCGCAGATTGGCCGTCTCCTCATAGTAGGCGCTGTTTACCGATTGGGAGCCGTAGTATCCGCTGCGCCGGTGCCCATAGTGCCCGCAGGCCTGCAAGGAGAGGAGCGCCAGGGCCATCAGAAGAAGTGTCGCCCATTTCCATATGCTCTTCATAGGCCCTCCGGTTTGGTATGAAGGAGGAGCTAAGCTCCCCCTTCATCATCCTCTACCAACCATACCCGTAGGCGCAGGTAGTGGCGTGGTAGCCGCCGGCATGGCCGGGGCAGGCGTAGCCGTAACCATTTACATTATACGAGCGGGCCTTAAGGGCAAGCTCGGACTGCTTGTCGGCCACATTCCTGGTCAGTTCGCGGACCTTGGCTTGGTCAGGCTTGGGCTGGGCGAGCTGGGCATTGAGAGCGGCCTGGGTCGCGTACAGGTCCGCGCGCAGCTGGCTGGTCTCGGTCATGAACTTCTGGTAGTCGGCCGAGACGGCGGGGTTTACCCCGTATGCCCCTCCCATGGGGCAGCCGTAGTAGGCCTGCGCCTGCGTGCCGATGAGGCCAAAGGTAAGGGCCAGGGCCAGTGCGAGAAAGGTCTTCCTCATGGTATTTCTCCTGCGTTCCTGATGTGTCTTGTTCGAGTTAGCGGGTTGCGTTCGGGGTCGGAGCCTGAGTCGTTCCAGCCGTGGGATAGCCCGCCATGCCCATCATGGGGCCGGCGCACATGCCCATGCCGTAGCCGCCCATGCCTCCCATCATGTGCCCACTCCTCATCATGTGGCCACCGCCCATCATGCCCATGCCACCCATGTGGCCTCCCATCTGATGGCCATACCCCTGGGTATTGCCCTGGCCATGCATGCCCCCGCCCTGATTCCAGGCGAAGGCCGAGCCGGCGGACAGGGTCAAGGTCGTTGCCAAAGCCAGAAGCAGTGCGATGCGTCTCATGGATTCTTCTCCTTGTGGTTGCTGGTTGCTTCTCTAAAGGCAATCGGCGTGCCAAGCGAAATACCTGCTAATAACTATTCGTATTTTAAGGATTAAAATAGACATGAGGCTAGAGATGCAAAAAGTTGGGCTTGCCAGTAGTCCTGGAAGTGTTCATTTTGTTTGCGGAGTCGATATACAACTGTTTAGAAAATGATCACCACCTGCTTGCCCGGCTTCCCGCCGGTAGCGAAGGATCAACTGCGTATGGTTTTCAAGCGCCTAAAAAGCGTGCCCAAAGGTGCCCAGGCCTCTCCTTGGCTGATCATCGGTTTCTCGCTCATCCTTGTGGCCGTGATCGTCGTCTTGGCGGTGGTTAATGCCCGCAGGGAAGAGCGCATGGTCCGCGAGATTCTTCTGGACAAAGGTGGGGCGCTCATTCGGGCCTTCGAGGCCGGGACGAGGACAGGCATGATGGGGCACCTGGGCCAAGGAACCCAGATCCAGACGCTCCTGGAGGAGACTGCCAAGCAGGAGGATATCCTCTATCTCGCGCTCACGGATCGAAATGGCCGCATCCTGGCCCATAGCGATCCTGAGCGCGTGGGCGGCCGGCTGATGGATGGTCAGGAATTCACGGCCTTGAACGCCTCCCAGGAGGAGAAGTGGCGTTTGGCAAGAACCGTGGATGGAGCCGATGTCTTTGAGGTGTATAAAAATTTCACGCCGCTTGAAGGCAGCGATTCCACGGGCCATGGCATGGGATATGGCGCTTCGGAGCATCGCGGCATGGGCAACATGGACGACTTCTGGTGTTCAGGTGACTGGCGGTGGCCAAGGCGCGTGCAGCCCGGCATAGCCGAAGAGGAGCCGGTGATCTTCATCGGCATGGACGTGGGGCCGTTTGAGCATGCCAGGGCGCAGGATATGCGCATCAGCGTTGTTATCTCGGCCGTGCTCCTTCTGCTTGGCTTCGCGGGCGTGGTCTCGCTCTACTGGGCACAGTCCTACCGGGCCTCGCGCAGGCTTCTGCAAGACACGCGCGCTCTGGCCGCCGAAGTCGTCTTCAACCTTCCTGCGGCACTGCTTGTGCTTGATCCCCAAGGGCGCATCAGCCTGGCCAACGAGTCCGCCGAACGCCTCCTGGGCAAGCGCCATTCCGACCTCGTCGGCCGGTCCGGCCTGGAAGTGCTGCCGTCCGAGTTGAGCGGGCTTCTGACCGAGGCTGGCGCGACTCGCCAGATCGAGCGCGAGCTGGACGCGGCCTTTGCGGAGCGTGGCCGAGTGCCTGTGAGCGCAAGCGCCTCAAGCATCATTACCGAAGATGGGCATCGTGTGGGCACGGTGCTCATCCTGCGGGACTTAAGTGAGATACGCCAGCTCCAGGAGGAGGTGCGCCGCCGGGAGAAGCTCGCGGCCGTGGGCCGGCTCGCCGCCGGCGTGGCGCATGAGATCCGCAATCCGCTCAGCTCCATCAAGGGCTTTGCCACCTATTTCGGCAGCCTGTTCGAGGAGGGCAGCGAGAACAAGGAGTCCGCGCGCATCATGATCCGCGAGGTGGACCGGCTCAATCGAGTCATCACCGAGCTGCTCGAATACACGCGGCCCATGGAGATCAAGCCCGCGCCCGTGGACGTGACCGACCTCGTGGCGCACAGCCTGCGCCTTGTGCGCGAGGATGCTCGCGTCTCGGGCGTCGATGTGCGCTACACCCCTAATGGCCCACTTCCAGCCAAGCTTGATCCGGACCGCATATCTCAGGTTCTACTGAATCTTTTGCTCAACGCCATCCAGGCCATGGACACGGGCGGAACTCTGGATGTGGGCCTTGCTCGCAAGAATGGACACCTGACCATATCCGTACGCGACACGGGCAAGGGCATCGCCCCAGAGGACCTGGGGCGCATCTTCGATCCCTACTTCACGACCAAGCCCTCGGGCACGGGCCTTGGACTGGCCATCGTCCAGAAGATCATCGAAGCCCATGGCGGTGAGATCACTGTCGAGAGCGAGCCGGGCAAGGGCAGCACGTTCACCATCACCCTGCCGGCCGAGGCCGGACAGAGCAGCGAGGCAGCATGAAACCAAAAGTGCTCATAGTGGATGACGACCAGGGCCATTTGGCCATGCTGGCCACCATGATCAAGGGCTGGGGCTACGAGGCCGAGAAGGCCGGGGACGGCCAGGAGGCCGTGGCCAGGGTCAGGGAGAAGGCCTTCGATGCCCTGCTCATGGACGTGCGCATGGCCAGGCTTGGCGGCATCGAGGCGCTCCGTGAGATCAAGGAGTACAACCCGGCCATCCCCGTGCTCATCATGACCGCTTACTCCTCTGTCGAGTCGGCCAAGGAGGCGCTCAAGGCCGGGGCTTACGACTACCTGACCAAGCCGCTCGACTTTGACGAGCTGCGCATCACCCTGGAGCGCGCCCTGGACCACACGCGCCTGCGCGAGGAGAACCGGGCCTTGCGCCAGCGTATGGACACCAGCAGCATCCAGCCGAACATCATCGGCCGCAGCCGGCCCATGAAAGAGCTTTTGGACATGCTGGCCATGGTCGCCCCGACCGAGGCCACAGTGCTTGTGACCGGCGAATCCGGCACGGGTAAGGAGCTGATCGCCAAGGCCGTGCATGCCGGAAGCCCGCGCAAGAACGGCCCGCTTGTGGTAGTCAACTGCGCCGCTTTGGCTGAATCGCTCCTCGAATCCGAACTCTTCGGCCACGAAAAAGGAGCTTTTACGGGCGCTGACCGCCGCCGCGAAGGGCGTTTTCAACAGGCCCACAAGGGAACCATTTTTTTGGACGAGATCGGTGAGATCTCCCAGGCCATGCAGGCCAAGCTCCTGCGGGCCATCCAGGAGCGGGAGGTGCAGCGAGTCGGCAGCGACAAGCCCGTGAGCGTGGATGTGCGCATCATCGCGGCCACGAACCGCGATCTGCGCAAGGAAGTCGATGAAGGCCGTTTCCGCGAGGACCTCTTCTACCGCCTGAACGTGGTCACCTTGCGCGTGCCGTCACTTCGGGAGCGCAAGGATGACGTCCCGCTGCTCGCCCAGCATTTCCTCACGCGATTTGCAGAGAAGAACCGCAAGAAGCTGAAAGGTTTCACTCCCCAGGCCATGGACGCCCTGCTGCATCACGACTGGCCGGGCAACGTGCGCGAGCTTGAGAACGCCGTCGAGCGCGCCGTCATCCTGTCCCTGGGCGAGTACGTCAGCGAACGCGAGCTGCCCCTGCTCGTAGCTGGAGAGGGCTCGACTGATGCGCAGCCCCAATCTGCTTTGAGCGGCGACCAATCCCTGGAGGATGTCGAGCGGGAGGCCATTCTAGCGACCCTGGATAAAACAGGCGGGAACAAAAGCGAAACTGCGCGGGTCCTGGGCATCACCCGTGCTACCCTGCACAAGAAGCTGAAGCAGTATGGGCGAGAATAGTGTATTCCGCAGGTATTATGGGCCCGAATTCGTCTCCCGCGCCCTGGACGCCTGGGCCTAGCCCATGGAGTGAGCCTTGACTTCTCAAGGCCGGGAAAGCCCACTGACAACGCCTACATCGAGGCGTTCAATGGCCGCTTCCGCGAGGAGTGCCTGAGCGCCAACTGGATTCTGTCCCTCGGGGACGCCCAGGCCAAGTTCGAGGCCTGGAGGAAGGATTATAACGAGAACCGCCCTCACACATCCCTGGGGTACCTGACTCCCAAGGAATTTGGAGGACTTATCGGGGAACGAAGTGCCGGAAGCTCAACTTATGGGTGGACCTAATTTCGGGGGGGGACCTCAAAAGGTCTGGAGTGAAAGTTGCGGGCGGGGCATTCTACATGACACCGGGGAGGTACCCGTGGGCAGCATGGAGGGGGGGTACATCTCATCCTCCTCCCCAGCACACAAAGCCCGTATTGCCATACAATGTCCATGTTGATAACAACTTACAAAGTGGTCACCAATAAAAGGCAGGCGTTCAGCTTCTGGGAACTAAGGAAGGTTCTGCATTATACTACGAAGATTGACATGTATGTCATCGAATGTAAGCAATTTAACTTTATGGTGCTGTGTCATCCTGTGCCTTTTAAGAAGTTTAGCGTCTTCCCGAGTTGTCCTTCCTGCGACAACAACTCCCGTTACAGAAGATACGTCAGACCTAGACAGTTTTAGCGTTTCCAATACGGCAGAAGGATGCTCTTCAAACAACGCAATCCAATCCAATACCTGCTGGTAGGCATGAGTCAATTCGTGTCTCGGTTGACCATCCTTTGTGAACAGCTTTGTCTGGGGTTTTTCTATTTCAATCAAGTGTAAACAACCTTGCTGATCTAGAACTGTAAAGTCAGTTTCCTTAAGACCCATAACCGAGCCTTTAGGGTACCACTTCTTCGGATGAAAATATGCCAGCAACAAAGGATTTTCTTCAATGAATACTTGATACATGCTTTCTGGGTGGTCGCCAGAGAGGAGCAAAATATAGCGATCAATAATCGATTGAACGTTTTGCCTCGTATATCTTGATATGTAGTCAGTAGGAAGCCCGCGCGTATTATGTGCAAGCATTCCATGCATGCTTTCTCTCAAGTGTTTCAAGTTATAGATTGTTTTCGAGCAATTGCATCGAAATTCATTTTGTAGGTTGTACTGCCATACAGCTCCATCTTCTTCTAAGTCTGGTCTCCGTTCCAGACTTGTATAAGCTTTGAATACTGTCCCGCATTCTTTACAGCTTAAATTGATTACAGCTGATCGAGGAATATCGGGATTGGCTTGCATTGCTCTTAATTCCTCTGGCTCAAAATCGGGATAACGGCTGTAGCAAAAGCGGAATCGTCCAATTTCCCATGAGTGGCCTGCACCTTCGAGAATTATTTTATAATCCGAAGGCTCATCAATTACCATGTTTGAAATTTGTAACAATAAACTGCTCCAGCCGGAGCTATTAACGAGGAATGAATTTAGCGCGGAGATTGTGATATCGCCAGAGCGATAAGATGCATGAAGTTCACCTCTACTGAGAGAAGAATTGCTTGCAGCAGAGTCTTCATCTAGCAGCAACTTGAAGCCGATGTACGCTTTGCCATCGGGCTTGATAAACTTAATCTCAAACTCATGTGGGTTTTCTAAATAAGAAGAATGGAGGCTAAATACCCAGATCAAATGATCTATTCCTGTCGGGTATATTATATGCTTTGGAGCGAGGGTTAAATCGAACAAGGATACTGACCCTAGGGGAAAGGGATTCGCTCCCGTTTTAATGCCATAACATACGCCAATGAAACTTAGTGGAGGGATAGAGCTGGTGATATTCATAGGTCAAGTGTAGTGTACTTCGCTTTACACGTGGGAAAGCGCTAGTCAGCCGTAACGATGGGATCAGTTATGGCTTTTTTTGACATCTCGTCAAGGATGGTCTGAAAGATGTGCTTACAGAAATCAAGGGGGCACACGATATGACCGGACAGCATGTTGGTTACATCCGTGTCAGCACAACAGATCAGAACACCGCACGACAGCTTGAAGGACATGAGCTTGATCGTGTTTTTGAGGATAAGGCAAGTGCGAAGGACGCTCAAAGGCCGCAGCTTACGTCCTGTCTTGCTTATCTTCGAGAAGGAGATATCCTCCATGTTCATAGCATCGACCGACTAGCCAGAAATCTCCAAGATCTTCTTAGCCTCCTTGAGGGGCTAATTGGGCGCGGTGTGTCCGTGAAGTTTCACAAAGAGAACCTTCACTTCACTGGCGAGTCGAGCCCTTTCCAGCTTCTCCAGCTTCAGATCATTGGGGCCGTCGCACAATTCGAGCGAGCGCTTATTCGGGAGCGGCAGAGAGAAGGAATTGAGATTGCTAAGAAGGCGGGAAAGTACAGGGGCAGAAGGAAGGCCCTCACGGGGGCACAAGTCAATGAAATCCGCGAAAGGCTAAACAAGGGCGAGCGGAAGGCCAGCCTTGCCCGTGAGTACGGGATAAGTAGACCTACGCTCTATTCGGCTATTGCCTCGTAGTCTGATCGCCAGCTCGAAGCGATTCCCCAAGATAAGGTTCTAGATTCTTCAGTAAGAAGCGCCTCACTTCCTCAGATTTGGTTGTAGCTCTCATTGATGGAACTCAGTTGGATGATGAAACGGCGTGGGAGATTTAATATGCCTATGCCCAGGGAATCGGTGTGGTGGGACATATGCACGGACTTACGCCGGGCTGGCGAAACTATCCACTCTCGGGTCAACGCCATGATCGAGAGTAGTTGCGAGCGGTTATTTTCCTCGGTGGGGGGCCTGGGGGAGGGTAGAGAGAGCTGATGCGGATTATTGTTTGTGGCGATGTGCATGGAGGTTGGGGTTGGCTCAATGCGCTAATTAATCGCAAGCGACCAGACATGATCCTTCAATGCGGCGACTTCGGATATTTCCCGCGTGAGAAGAAAGAGGTGCGCGACTATTCAGGCCGAATGGTCGCAATGCGAAAGTATGATCCGCAGGGCCGCATCAAAAATGCGCCGGGCGGCAAGCGGGTGCCGATTCACTGGGCAGAGGGTAATCACGAGGATTACCACTCCTTGCAGGAACGCAGGAAGAAAGAGGATTATGAGGTCGCCCCCGGCGTCTACTGGCAGCCGCGCGGTTCAACCTTCAGGCTTCCGGATGGGCGGTTAGTGCTCTTTATGGGCGGGGCCAAAAGTACGGACTGGAAGCTAAATGAGCCAGAAGTGGATTGGTTTCCGGACGAGGTCCTCACCGAAGCGGATCTTGCAAATTTACCTGAGAGAGCCGACATTGTTATTAGTCACACCGTACCCCTGGAATTCAAAGTCCCAAACTGGGGAGGCATGACGTCTGACGCGCTCGAAAAACAGTGGGGCTGGGACATGAGCCCGGATCCATCCAGGCCTCTGCTCTCCCGCGTTCTGGAGCACTGCAGGCCCAACCTTTGGTATGCTGCGCACTGGCATACCTTCATCCAGGGGGAGTGCAGAGGTTGCAGGTGGACAGTGCTTAATATGGCGCCAAACCCGAACTGGTGGATTTGGCTTCCGTAATTTCGCCCACGTGGGAGGAAGGGAAAGAGCGATGCACTTCAGGGAGCACTGCGAACGAACCAAGGCTGCTCTTGGTTCCGACTGGGCCGATCTGCACCGCTGGTTCGACCAGTATTCTGGCGAATACTGCGGCTGGCACCGCATTATTCTCCATCACGTCCAAGGCATCGAGCTGGCCGTAGAAGTTTTTGGAGAACGCGCCAGGGAGGCGGCCCAAATGCATGTCATGGACGATTTCGAAGGACGTATTCCGAAGGGCTTTCAGGACATGCCATGGCCAAAACAACCCCATCTGAGGCGTGAGATCGAAACTCGTCTTCAGGATGCATTCGGCTTCAGGTACGGTCTGCCCTTGGTGAATCATGCTGAGCCTAGCAACGAGGATGAACAAGGGAGAAAGGGGGAGGCACGCAAGTAGGATCCGGAGAATGCGCCACGCTACGAAATGCGAGATGGTAAGCAGGTTCTGATCATTCCAGCTTTCCAGGTGGGCGACAAGTAATCCTCTTCTGCGGTGATCCACACGGGCAATTTGCTCCATGCCTGTCCAGAGTTGAGCAGGTAAGGCCGGAGCATATCGTGCTTCTTGGGGATCAAGCGCCGGATAGGCCGCTTAAGGTCATCCTGGGTGATTGGTGGCAAAGGACGTGGTTCATTCTAGGCAACCATGACACCGATGCCCCGGAATACCCATCTGCCACAGGGAAGAAATGTTGAAGCACAATCTGCATGCCCGTGTGCAGGTCCTGGACGACCTGCGTGTGGCGGGACTTGGCGGTGTCTTCCGAAGAAGAGTCTGGTACCCGAAGGAGGAACCACGATTCAGGACTAGGGCCAAGATGCGTGAGCATGTGCAGCCGGCTCAGCGGTTCCTTGATGGAGTGCCGCTTACCCACTGGAGTACGATCTTTCCGGAGGATGTCGAGGTGCTTAGAGGTCAAAGAGCAGACATCCTCGTGACATATGAGGCTCCCGAGTCACATCCATATGGCTTTGCTGTCATCGGTGACCTGGCAAGGAGCATGGGGGGGCTATCACTGTAATTAATATACAAAAAGATTTCCCATTCACTTGGTGAGGAGCGGAAACGGTTTAATATTGCGCTTGACACGGTCTATATGTTTAATATAAAAGAAAAATTTGCCCAGAATAAGTATGGGTTGCCGTGCCAGAGGGTGCGGGTTAATCCATGACTTAGAGTGCAAATGGACTAAATTAACTTTTGAGGGTGCTGGGGCTTTCAGCTTAGGCATGACTGTCTCATGCGAGTAGATGGAGCCGATTTGAAATTAGTTCGTACTTGGGACACTTACTTTTGTCTTGGGACAATTTCTTTTGTCGAGGGACACTTACTTTTGTCGAGGGACAATTACTTTTGTCTTTTCACAAGGAAGGAGAGCGCATGGCCGGAAGCATGAACAAAGTCATTCTCATCGGCCGTCTCGGGCAAGACCCGAAGCTGGCCTATCTCCCTTCGGGGCAGGCCGTGGTCAACGCGCGGATAGCCACGGACGAAAGCTACAAGGATCAGTCCGGACAGCGCGTGGACCGAACCGAATGGCATAATATCACGGTCTACGGAAAGCAGGCCGAATTCGTGGCCAACTATCTGCACAAGGGCAGCCTGATCATGATCGAAGGCAGTCTGCGCACGCGCAATTATGAGAAGGAAGGCCAGAAGCATTATGTCACGGAGGTCATCGCCCAGCGCGTGCAGGGGCTTGATTCCCGTCGCGATAACCAGGGCGACGCTGCTCCCCAGCAGGGTTATCAGAATCAGGGCTATCAGAATCAGCAGCAGCCTCGCGGAGGTCAACGCCCAGCACCCCAGCAGGCTCCCCAATATCAGGATGACGACCTAGGACCGGCTTTTCCGTCCGAGGCCGGCGGCATGGATGATGTGCCATTCTAGGGAATACCAAACATAATTTGTTAACAGATGGGGCGAAGTCATTGATATGACTTCAGTTTTTTGTTGTTGACGCTTTCGGGGATGGGGGCAGCAGCTTTCATCAAAAAGTAATGACTATTACGAGAGCCCTTCGGGGCTCTTTTTTTTGGGCTCTAGGGCAGATTGCTTATAAGACGCCCGCTCCGGCGTTGACGGCGCAAGTGAATTGCGCCTACGCCTACGCGGCGACAAGCCATGCCGACGCATGGCTTGCAGAGCATTTTCAAAAGCAAAATGCTCTAAACAAGTTTGATCGTTGGTTCAATAGCATGGAATAGAGTACATATAATGAGCCGCCTTGAAATGACCAACTCTATTGGGAAGGGGCAAGCGTAAAGAAGGGTAGCATCCGACCGGGGTAATAATGAACCAATCACCCTACCACCTCGGATTCACGACGCTTGACCGAGAGACCAGAGTGGAGGACTTGCCGATCCAGGGCATACTGCCCTCCTGGCTTAGCGGTATTCTCATGCGAACGGCCCCAGCCAGATTCGAGGTCGGCAACCAGAGCTACAACCACTGGTTCGACGGCCTTGCCATGCTCCACTCATTCACATTCGCCGACGGTCGTGTTTCCTACGCCAATCGCTTCCTTCAGAGTCAATCATATCTGGAGGCGATGAAGAAGGGCAGGATCAGCCGGGGCGAGTTCGCAACCAATCCGAGTCGAACGCTCTTTGAACGCGTGGCGGCCTTCTTCGCTCCAAAGCTGACGGACAACTGCAACGTCAGTATCAATAAGCTCGCCGACAAGATTGTTGCCTTCACCGAGACCCGCCTTCCGGTCCAATTCGACCCAATGACGCTGGAAACGCTCGGCATCTATGACTATGACGATGGCCCCGGAGACCGCCTTCCTGGGCCGATCTCCATCGCCCATCCTCACTTCGACTTTCAGCGCGGCTGCCACTACAGCTACATGCTCGACTTCGGCCAACAGAGCACCTACCGCATCTTCAGCATTGAGGCCAAGACACGGCAACAGAAGGTGCTGACGAAGATTCCCGTGGAGCGACCAGCGTACATGCACTCGTTCGCGATGACCGAGCATTACCTTGTGCTTACGGAGTTCCCGCTCGTGGTAAACCCGCTACGGCTACGGTTCAGTGGTAAGCCGTTCATCCGCAACTACCAGTGGAAGCCTGAGCGTGGCGTACGGTTCCACGTTGTGGACAAGGAGACGGGGCGGGTGGTCAAGGAGACCCGCGGCGACACATGTTTCGCCTTTCACCACGTGAATGCTTTCGAAGAGGACGACACCATCGTCGTCGACATCGTAACCTACCCGGACCCAACGATCATCGACCATCTGTATCTCCGGCACCTGCAATCCGACGAACCCGTGATAGCGACGGGGAAGCTCACGCGCTTTCGCATAAACTCTCGCGGCCGGGGGGAGGTTAGCGAGCAGTTGCTGTCGGAAGCTCGTCTGGAACTGCCTCGGATCAACTACCGACATCGGACGGGACAGCCGTACCGCTTTGTCTTTGGCGCGGGCAATGCGGTGAGTGGCGGCAAGGCGGACTTCATGGATAATCTCGTAAAGATCGATCTCCATGTGGGTGCCGTTCGGACCTGGTGCGAGGCAGGGTGCTATCCTGGTGAGCCGGTGTTTGTTGCCGCTCCAGATGCACGGGAAGAGGACGATGGACTGATTCTTTCGGTGGTCCTAAATGTACAAGTGGGCCGATCTTTCCTGCTCGTCCTGGACGCCTCGAACTGGGAGGAGCTGACGCGCGCGGAAGTACCGCATCATATTCCATTCGGCTTCCACGGGAACTTTCTTCCTGCTGCAAGCGGTGCGGAATCTTTCCTGGGCCTGCACCGTTAGCCTGCCGCATGGAATGAGAAGTAGGGGGGCTGTCTCCAGGTGGATTTTGCAATGCAAATCCTGGTAAATCGGCCCAAATCCTCGTTGCATAGGCCTCACGCTTTCAGTCAGGCAGAGCTGTATTAGCCCTGCAAATGGCCAGGCAGGAGCGGATATGCTATTGAAGAACTGAAATAGCGGCTCTTGGCCGTTTTGCCACCCTTATGAAGAGTGGCTTTTCGCAGCATCATCTTCCTCGAAATGCGCAACGCGCCCAACTCTTCCATCAGTGAGGCGGACCTTGATACCTCGGGAGTGGTAGGGCGAACTAGTCAGCACCTGGCCGATTATTCCAGCCACGGTCTTGCCAGTCCTTTGGTCCTGCTTGAGGATGATCTGAACGCGCCGCCCAGGCTTGCAATCATCACGTTTGCGATTGTCGAATGCCACTTTCATATCCTTCGTTGGCCTTGAATAACACCTGTACGGTTTCACATGCTCCTGCATCATTTCCAAGGCGGCGCCGGCTTGCCTCCCGTACAAAGACAAGCCTTCTGCCCAGTTTTTATCCGGTTCTCTTAAGGCGTTGCACTCTTTTCGCGTGCAGTACTTGGCATAGACCCAGGTGCGCTTGGCCCGAATGAGCGCTTTTTAGAGCAGATTGCTTTTAAGACGCCCGCTCCGGCGTTGACGGCGCAAGTGAATTGCGCCTACGCCTACGCGGCGGCAAGCCATGCCGACGCATGGCTTGCAGAGCATTTTCAAAAGCAAAATGCTCTAAACCTCGGCCATTTGACTTTCATCAGGGCGACTTTTCGGCCGTTTCGATCCACCACCGTAATCCAAAGATGGTTTATCTAGCCTTCTTATGCAATCTTTGCCAGTCGCGGCACTCGGGCCGGTCGTGCCGAGGCGTGGTCGTGGACGAGACATACGCGCATGGACAACACCTTGCGTTGGCTATGTATGTGCCGCAAGTAAGGAGCCGAGATTGAACGGCACCGGTACGAGTGCGACATGGGTAAGTGCGCAGGCGGCAGGGCACGTCCGTGACCCACGAGCACTTTGAGCGCGGGCCGGGAACCTGGCGCACCGGAATCTGAATCCGGTGCTGTTCGATCAGGTAATTGCAGAGGGTGGGCTGGGAGATCGTTACGGGCGCTTACCTTCGTTGGGACGCCTGAATGAAGACGGCTTGTACGCCGAGCAGGCTCCGGCTACGCCCGGCATGGGGCAACACTGATGACTGCAGTGCCCAAGAGACCAGTTCACGGGAGTCCAGTGGGCACACTGATTACACGTGATTGGCTTAAGGACCGTTTGCATGCCTTGTAAATACAAAAGCATAGCTTCATGACAATTATTAACTTTGGACGCGGTTCGTTCGGGCTGCCCATGGTGAGTTGGAGGAGATCGATGACCTCGGCCAAGATGCTCCCGACCGCTACAAACTGCCGGCATCAGGGCGACGGTCCTCCAGGGGCGTGCTCAGACCGCTCGGCCAGCAAGGACGAAGGGGCGAGACTGGCCACGATGCTGGTAATCCGGCCCCTACGATGGCATCCGTTTCAGCGCCTTGTCAGGGCGATTTTCGAGCGACAGGTTTTATTGCGAAAACATACGATCTTCGGCTTTGGTACTCCACTGCGGGATATGGTTCTCTCGCGATCATCTCTATCTTTGCAAAGCCACTGTCCTTGAGGCTTTTCCATATGAAATCATTAGTAAAAAACATGAAATCTACATCGATTTCTTTATTCAGAAATTGATCCAGGTGGATTGTGTTCTCACCAATGTGAAAGGTAAAAAGAAATATGCCGCCAGGTTGTAATACGCGAAATGCTTCCCGGAAAGCCAGTTTAACCTGATCTTCTGTGAAGTGAACTATGGAGTAGAAAGACACAATGCCAGCTATTAAGTTGTCTTCGAATTCGAGCTCTAGGATGTTTCCTCTTCTAAAGTGCATCGCCGGATGAATTGCTCTGGCTTGCTCCAGTATTTTTTCTGACAGATCCAATCCCGAAGTTTCAAGTCCAAGCTTTGTCAGGTAGCTTGCAGTATGACCGGGACCACAACCGAAATCCCAAACAGGTCTTCTGTTTCCAATTTCTTGTGAGAACCTGCAAAGTATGTCCTGGTCTTTAGGTTTCTTTTCGTGCTCATAAAAGAACGTCTCGGCATATTCTTTTGCTACTGTATCATACACTTTTTCTATTTTGCTTAAACTCTGCCCCATTATCATAGCCCCCACAAGATATTGCTCCGATCCGGATACCATCACCTTGGCCGAGTTGCTCTTCAGGGCAGCTGAATGGGCAACCGCTGGAGTGATGCTGGGGAGAGCTTGCGCCCTCCCCAGTGTTCCATCATTTCATAATTCCCTTCACCGCTGCGTTCACTTTTCCCGCATCAGGCTTATAGAACTTCTCCTGCGGCGGGCAAAAAGGCACGGGCGCCTCGGGCGCGGCGACTCTGCGCACCGGAGCTTTCAGGCTATCGAAGGCCTCTTCCGCGACCATGGCCGCCAGCTCCGCGCCGAATCCGCAAAACTTGTTGGCGTCGTGCACGGTCACAAATCGGCCCGTCTTTTTCACGGACTCAAGCACCGCCTGCTTGTCCAGCGGCACAAGGCTGCGCAGATCGATGACTTCCGCCGAGATACCTTCGGCCTCAAGCTGCCCCGCGGCCTGCAGCGCCGTGTACACAGCGCTGCCGTAGGCCACGATTGTCACGTCTCTTCCCGGCTTGACCAGCCGCGCCTTGCCGAGCGGCACTCGCACGTCGCCCTCGGGCACGTCGCCTTTCATCCAGTACAGGCCCATTTCCTCGATAACGATGACCGGGTCCGGATCGAAAATGGCCGACAGGAGCAGCCCCTTGGCGTCGGCGGGAGTGGAGGCGTACACGACCTTCAGGCCTGGAATGTGCGCCATCCAGGCCTCCAGCGGGTGACAGTGCTGACAGCCGGCCTGGAAGCCGATGCCAGTCTTGACGCGCACCGTGAGCGGGAAGCTGCTCTTGCCGCCGCTTAGGTAGCGCAGCTTGGCGGCGTGGTTCACGAGCATGTCCGAGGCTAGAGTGATGAAGGGGAAGAACATGATCTCGACCACAGGCAGCAGGCCAAGATTCGCCGCGCCTACGGCCAGGCCGGCAATGGCCGCCTCGCTCACGGGCGTATCCTTGACCCGCCTGGGTCCGAATTTCTGTAATAGTCCATACGTGGGCATAAGCGGGCTGTCGTGTATGGACACGCCCACGCCTTCGCCGGCTATGAAAATGCGCTCGTCCTGCTCCATTGCCAAGGTCAGGGCTTCGCGGACCGCGACTCCGGTATGCATTTCAAGCATATGCGACCTCCTTTAGCGCCCAGCCCAGGGGCTTTGAACCCAAACATCCTCCACAGCCGCCTCGGGCGCGGGGAACGGGCTCTCGGCGGCGAAGCGCACAGCCTCTTCCACGCGGGCGGAGGCGTCCCGCTCCATGCCACGAACGTCTTCCTCGGTCAGCAAACCTTCCTGGACCAAGCGCGCGCGATATATGCGTATGGGGTCCTTGGCGGCCCACAACTCCAGCTCTTCCTTGTCCACATAATGCTGATGGTCATGCTCGCCGTGGCCGCGCATGCGGTAGGTATAGGCCTCCAGCAGGGCAGGGCCTTTGCCGCTGCGGCAGTGCTCGGCCAGCTCGGAAACTGCGGAGTGCACCTCGTCGGCGTCATTGCCGTCCACCAGCTTGCCGGGCATGCCATAGGAGCTCGCGCGCACGGCGATATTGCCTACCGCGCAGTGCTCCTTGAGGGCCTGGGCCCCGGCCCAGCAGTTGTTTTCACATATGAAGAGCAGCGGGAGCTTCCATACGCCGGCCAAGTTCATGGCCTCGTGCACGTTGCCCTCGGCCGCCGCGCCGTCGCCGAAGAAAACGGCCGTGATGGCTCGCTCGTCCCGGTACTGTTGGGCGAAAGCTGCTCCGGCGGCCATGGACGGTCCTGCGCCGACCACGGTGCTGGTCATGAGTGCGTTCACCTCGGGCACGATGAGGTGCAGGGTGCCGGATTTGCCCTTGTTCACGCCTGTCGCCTTGCCCATGATCTCGGCCATGATCGTCTTGATGTCTGCGTTGCGCGCGAGGAGATGGCCATGGCTGCGATGGTTGGAGACGATGACGTCCTCGGGTGTCAGGGCCTGTACGGATGCCACGGACGCGGCCTCTTGGCCTGTGGCCAGGATCTGCATGCCAAGGACGTCTTCCTTGTCGGCGACCAACTTGGACAAGCGGTTCTCGAAGGCACGCACTAAGATCATGCTGGCAAGCATCTGCCGGCGTATCTCGCCGCCGGGCCTTGAGGTCGGCATGTTTTTCCTCCTTAGCTGCGGGAAGCTCTATGCCTGTTTGGCGGGATAGTGGCATAAAAGGAGAAAATATCCAACGACGAAAAGAGGTTGGTTGGGTTACGGCAAGAAGCACCAGCAGGAGGAGTTCAGGTTAAGGCCTGTTTCGCTCCGACCAATTATGGGATTGAACGTCGGGGCCATGCCGTTTGCCGAGAATGGTCGCTAGGGCCGCATGCCGCCAAGTAAGTTGGGCAGGTTAAAGATATCAAGAGGCACTGGCCGTCAACGGCCAGCTAAGAGCGCGGATGGGAGGACAATGAATCGGTTGGGACTAGCTCGAGCAAAATGCATGAGATCCGGGAAGGGCTTTGCCCTTCCCGGATCTCATGCATTTTATGAACGGACTGTTTTAATTCAAGATGTAGCGCATGGGATCCACGGGTAAGCCGTTCAGGCGCACTTCATAGTGCAGGTGCGGGCCCGTGCTGCGGCCTGTGGTGCCCACGTAGCCGACAAGCTCACCGCGAGTCACGGTCTGACCGGGTTTGACCGAAATGCGGTGCATGTGGCCGTAACGGGTGATGGTGCCTGCGCCATGGTCGATGGACACTCGCAAGCCGTAGGCTCCGCGACGGCCTGCGTTGACTACAACGCCCTTTGCCGGGGAGTAGATGGGGGTGCCGAGCGGGCAGCTGATATCCAAGCCTTTGTGGAACTCGCGCTTGCCTGTGAAGGGCGAGGTCCGGTAGCCGAAGGATGAGGATATCCAGCCTTCGACGGGCCATATTGACGGCGTTGCGGCAAGCATATCCTCGCGCTCACGCAAGGTCTGGATAAGTTCCTGCTGGCGGGCCTCCTCCAGCCTGGCGTCGGTGGAGAGCTGGTACAGGAAATTGTGCATCTTGCGCGCGAGAAGCTCCTGCCGGTACATGGTCAGGTAGTTCTTGGAGAAATCGCGGGTCTCTGGACCGCCCACGGGCGTAGGCAATTGGGCCTGCTGGTGATCCAAGTTGATCATGATGCGCAGTTTGGAATCGAAGTCCCGCACGCGATAAAGGTCCTTCTCCAGGTTCTTCATCTTGCTGGCCAAACTGAGCATCTGCGTCTTCTGCTCTTGAACCGTCTTTTCAGCTATACCCAGCCGTCCTTCCACGACGCCATACTCATGGAAATAACGCCATAAATAGACGTTACCGCCTATAAGGCCGGCAAGCAGCAGGAGAAGAGAAAAGACCATCCAGCCATGCAAGCGGAGCTTATAGCATTGGCCGCTGCTGTCTTTGAATACAACGATATGGAATTTCCGCAGTAGCATGGCTCTTGCGTCCTTGGCTTGCCGGTTCAGAGCTGACGACTTGATTTAAGGATTTAGCCCAAGTCGTTTAAGATAGGGATTTATCCAAGTCAAGCTGCCACTTGCCGATGGCATTATGCACATTCCTCTTGATTTCAGGTGAATGACTCCACAATTCCGAGAGCCATCCACCGATCTGAGATCTTCTGCTGTTCTCGCTTGCCGGACACGGGTTGGTTACGATCGGCAGTCTCCAAGCCTTGGCCGCCCGGCGGATCATGTCCTTTTCGATGAGCAGCATCGGTCGGATTAGCATCAGCTCACCCCCGAAGTATTCATCACGGCTGTGCAAGCCATCGACCTTTCCCCCTTGCATCATGTTCATGAAGAAGGTCGTGACCAAATCGTCTTTGGTATGTCCTAATGCAAGATGCGTGACATTATAGTTTCGGCAAAGCTCAAACAGACGTCTTCTGCGGTGCATGCTGCAAAAGAAGCATGCAGACTTTTCCCTGTTTTCTTCACTGAAGGCCCGTGGTCCGAAGTTCGTAACCTCGAAGTGGGCCGCCAGGCCATTGTCCTGGCACCAATCGGCTACCGGCACATGATTTGTGCTATCGAAACCAGGATTGATATGGAATACCATGAGCTCAATGGGGAAGGGCACGATGCTTTTACGGATGAGTAGAGTCTGGATCATGACAAATGAATCCACTCCGCCGGATACTGCCACTCCTATGCGAGCTCCCGGCGATAGCATGTGCGTCTGCTGCATGAGCATTCCAGCCCTGGCGACGCAAGTCTTTTGGGCGTAATTCAGCTTGCCCCAGCGTTTCATCTGGCGCCTCCGCCGGGCGCTGGATGTCCTGGATCGCCCGGTGCTTTTCTTTTTTTCATTTGGTCTTACAATGGGAGCCAACAGCAACGAGCCGCAAGGAGTACCGAACATGGCCTTCATCAACAAGGCTTTTCCTGGCGAGCAGGCCAAAGCGCTTGTGCGCGATGACAGGTGCGATGGCTGCGCCTTCTGTGTGGATGTCTGCCCTGTGGGGGCACTTGCCTTGGGTGCCAGTCCCAAACGTCCCGGCCGGCGTATAGCCCTTCTCGATGGCGAGGCCTGCCGAGGCTGCGGTGTGTGCCAAGCCACATGCCCCAAGGAGGCCATTCTCATCCCCGGCCTAAGCCCGGAAGAACTGAGAAAATACATTGATGCGGCCTTGGCCATTCCGACAGCTAGCCGGGCGCGTGGCAGCCTGGATGCCAACCCTTGACCTGAGCTTACGCATGCAGTAGCAATCATTCTTTTCATGACGGCGGAGCTGCGTACTCCGGGCATGATTATTGACAAGCGCCTGCAAGGAGTCGGCAGCCTTTCATCAAAGGCCAAGCCTCGGCTGGCGCCAACCATGACACATCAGCATACGCTCGTAGGAGTGCTATATGGCTCGCATTACCGTTGAAGATTGCCTTGAGCAAGTGGACAACCGGTTTCTCATCGTGCAGATGTCCATCAAGCGCATCAAGCAGTACCGCGAGGGCTACAGGCCCCTCGTGCAGTCCGACAACAAGGAAGTCGTCACTTCCCTGCGCGAAATCGCCGCAGGCAAGGTCAAGCCTGCCGAGTCCATCGAAGAGGCCGGCGTTTTCATTGAACAGCAATAGTTAGACATGGCACCAAAGCGAGATTACTACGAAATCCTCGGCGTGGAGCGTAGCGCCGGCGAGGATGAGATCAAGCGGGCTTATCGCAAGCTGGCCTTCAAGTACCATCCGGATCAAAATCCGGATGATCCCGAAGCCGAAAGCAAATTCAAGGAAGCAGCGGAAGCTTACGAGGTCTTGCGTGATCAGGATAAGCGGACACGCTATGACCGCTTCGGCCACGAAGGCATGGGGGAGTTTGGTTCGCAAGGTTTCTCCAGCCCCGAGGACATCTTCGGAGCGTTCGGCGACATCTTCAGCGAATTTTTCGGCTTCGGCGGCGCTGGCCGCCGTGGTCCCCGGCCACACGCCGGCGCGGACCTGCGTTACAACCTGACCATCAATTTCCGTGAAGCGGCCAAGGGTACAGAAGTTACCCTGCGCCTGCCCAAACAGGAAGTTTGCCCCGAGTGCGACGGAAGCGGAGCATCACCCGGCACTTCGGCGGAAACTTGCCAGCAGTGCCAGGGCGCGGGCCAGGTCTACCAAGCCCAAGGATTTTTCCGGGTGGCCATTACGTGCCCGGTCTGCCGCGGCGAAGGCAGGATCATTCGCTCGCCTTGCTCCGAATGTCGGGGCCGCGGACGGGTGGTGCGTGAGCGGGAGATCAAGGTGCGCGTGCCGGCAGGCGTGGATGACGGCAGCCGCCTGCGCCTGCGCGGAGAAGGCGAGGCGGGTGGTTACGGCGGCCCTCCGGGCGACCTGTATGTGGTCATCTCCGTGCAGCCGGACAAGATCTTCCGTCGTCAGGGCCAGGAACTCGTCGTGACCAAGGAGATCGGCATGGTTCAGGCCACCCTTGGCGACAAGATCGAGGTGGAGACCCTGGATGAGCCGGTCAGCATGGAGATTCCCAAAGGCACGCAGAGCGGCCGGGTTTTTCAGCTCGCCGGTTTGGGCCTGCCGCAACCTGGCGGCACCCGCAGGGGCGACCTGCTGGTGGAGGTCATCGTCAAGACTCCCACCAACTTGTCCAAGAAGCAGGAGGACCTCCTGCGCGAGTTCGCCCGCCTGGAGGAAGAGAAGCCCCTCAAGAAAGTCAAGCGCTTTTTCGATAAGGCCAAGAAGGTAGCTACAGGCGAGTAGGTACTGCCAACACAGAATCCAAGGGGGGGCGAAGCTTCCCCTTTTTTGTTTCACCCTTACAGCCAGGAGGCTGGGCTATGAGTCGCACGCTCTCCCATATCGACGAGCATGGCAATTCCCGTATGGTGGACGTGGGCCACAAGGATGCGACCCGGCGCGTGGCCGTGGCCCAGGCCGTTGTGCGCATGGCGCCCGAAACCCTGGCACTCCTGCGCGACAAGGCCCTGCCCAAGGGCGATGCCCTGTCAACGGCCAAGATCGCCGGCATATTGGCCGCCAAATCCACTCATCAGCTCATCCCCCTCTGTCATCCGCTTCCTTTGTCCTTTGTAGATGTTGTTTTCGAAGTTGACGAGGCGAGCTCGCGCATTGTCATCCGCGCCGAGGCGCGCACTACCTCGCAGACCGGAGTGGAGATGGAGGCGCTGACTGCCGCCAATATCGCCGCACTGACGATCTACGACATGTGTAAGGCTGTGCAGAAGGACATGATTATCGAGGGCGTGAAGCTCCTGTACAAAAGCGGCGGCAAGAGCGGCATCTACGAGGCTGCCGACGAGTAGGAGCTGACCTGTGCAGCTAGCCCTCGCAGTAGCGAATAAAACAAACCCCGCTAGGCGATGCCAGGCGGGGTTTGCCATTATTAAGGGAAAGTGTCGATTAGCCTGGAAGCAAGTCGATGGGCAGTTTCAACAACTGCAAGTTCCGCCGCATCCGCCTTTGTCGCTCAAGGGCATGGCCGAGGTAATATGAAAGCCCAAATAAGTCATATCCACCTTGATGGGTTTGGCTCGGGTGTACAACTCCCGCTCCACGACAAAGGTGAACCCTTGGGCATCGATAGTCTCGTCGGTATCGTTTGGCTCATCCAGAGCCATTGACAATCGTGGCCCCGCTCAGCCTCCCGAGGCAAGATAGATCCGAATAGCCGAGATCCGTCTATCTTCAAAGTATTTCTGTAGCTGAGCCCTGGCGGACTCGGTCAGTTCGACCATGCACATCCTCCTGCTCCATTGAATTCAAATCAAATACTCTGCCATTTAATGCCTGTCAAATTGCGCTCAAGTCCTATGTGAGAGCTTGATATAAGCCTGAGCCGCATTGATTGCATTCAAGATTATCTGTAAAGGATAAATTATTGTAAAATAGGGTGCGTCAGCACATTGTGAATTATATTAATTGATAAATAATGCAGACAAGGCAAAGTTTAACTGATTGAAATGAAACGAAAGCACTTGAATGTTGGATTGTGCCGACGACTCGCAAACTCACCCCGTGTTTCCGATCACGGCCGGGGTTTGCCATATCACGGCGTGATCCGCTATAGTGACTGCTACAGCCAGCGCACAGGAGTTCTCATGGACAAGGCGAGCATGATCATTTCAGCGGAAGAGATATCCCGGCTTATGGAAGCTCTGGCCGCACAGGTTCTGACCAGGCATGGCGAGTGCGAGGATTTGGCTATCATCGGCATTCAGCGCCGCGGGGCGGATTTGGCCGAGCGACTCAAGGCCATTCTTGATGAACGGCTTGGCCGGCGCATCCCCCTTGGCAAGCTGGATATCAATCTCTATCGCGACGACTGGAGCGACCTGACGGTCCAGCCACTCATCAACTGCACCGAGATTCCTTTCGAAATCACCAGGCACAAGATCATCCTGGTGGACGACGTGCTGTTCACCGGGCGCACAGTGCGCGCCGCCCTTGAAGCCATTCTGGACTACGGTCGCCCCAAGCGCGTGGAACTCATGTGCCTGGTGGATCGCGGCCATCGCGAACTGCCTATCCAACCAGATTACATAGGCATGAAGATCGATACGGAGCTTACGGATCATGTCAACGTGCTGGTCCGGGAGAGGGATGATGAGGACAAAGTCTGCGTGACTCGTACAGCGCAGACCGCTTGTTGATGCATGCAGATCGCTCTTGTGGCATTTGGATCTCTCTCGCCCGGCATACGCTGCATGATCATCGCGGCCTTTTGGTTCAGCATCGGCAGCGCATTCACCAAGCTTGCCGGCGCAAGATTGCCGTTTATGGAGGTCGTCTGGGTGCGCGCGGCCTTTGGCTTGGTGTTCACCCTCTGGCTGCTGCACCGGGCCGGGATCAGGTCGCCGGGAAACAGGCGAGGACTGCTGCTGGCCCGAGGCCTGTTCGGGTTCTCGGCCATGGCCATGTCTTTTTATGGCTACATGCGCTTGCCTTTGGGCGAGGCCACGGTGCTCTTCTTTCTCAATCCCGTGTTCGTGGCTGTTCTGGCGGCAGTGTTTCTCGGAGAACGCCTGAATCGAGACAGCGTGTTGTGCGTTCTGGCTGGTTTGGGCGGCGCGCTGCTCATCGCCAAGCCGCCTTTTCTCTTCGGCCACGGCCAGGCCTTGGATGTCCTGGGTACGCTGGCAGCCCTTGGTGGAGCATTCATGGCCGGCTGCACGTATATTCTGGTACGCAAGCTCGGAGCCACCGAGCAACCCTTGACTCAAGTACTCTATCTGTCGGGAGTGGCCTTCTGCTGCTCCGGTGTACCTGCTGCCGCGACATGGATATGGCCAAGCAGCCGGGAGTGGTTGCTTCTGCTCGGTATTGGCCTGGCGACCCAGGCGGCGCAGGTATTCATGACCAAAGGCTATTCCCTTGAACCCGCAGGGCGGGCTTCAGCCGCCACGTATTTTCAGATTCCGCTTGCCGCTGTCTGGAGTGGTCTGATCTTCGGCGATTTGCCCGATGTCTGGAGCATGCTGGGCACTCTGCTCATCGTGGCCGCAACCATGGTGCTTGGCCACACGCGCAAGAAATCCCGGTCCGAACACGCCGAACCGGGATTTCAAAAAAGTTGAACTCGTAGATTCTTATGAGCCCCTAGCCGGCAACGATCTCCGAGCCGATGCCGCCCATGGTGAACAGCTCCAGCACAAGCGAATTCTCCAACCTGCCGTCCAGGATGTGGGCTTTCTCCACGCCGGAGTGGATGGCCTCCAGGCAGCATTTGATCTTGGGGATCATGCCGCCGGTGACCGTGCCGTTTTCGATGGCCTGCATGGCCTGGCGCTCGTTCATGGAAGAAATGAGCCGCTTGTCCTTGTCCAGGATGCCGGCCACATCCGTGAGCAGGATGAGCCTCTTGGCCTTGAGAGCGCCGGCCACGGCGCCGGCCACGGAGTCGGCGTTGATATTGTAGGTCTCGCCTTCGTCATCCACGCCTACGGGTGCGATGACCGGGATGAAGCCTTCGCGCTCCAGGGACGCGATGAGTTTGGTGTTGATTTCCAGCACCTCGCCCACCTTGCCCAGGTCGATGATCTCCGGCGGCATGTCCTTGCGTTCCAGGACCATCTCCAGCTTGCGAGCCTTGATAAGCTGTCCATCCTTGCCCGACAGACCAACAGCCTTGGCCCCTTGCAGATTGAGCTGGTTGACGATCTGCTTGTTGACCTTGCCCACCAGGACCATCTCCACCACGTCCATGGTGGCTTCGTCGGTTATGCGCAGCCCGTCGCGAAACTGGCTGACGATGTTCAGCTTCTTGAGCATGTCGCCGATTTGCGGCCCACCGCCGTGCACTATGACCGGGTTTAGCCCGATGTATTTGAGCAGGATGACGTTCAGGGCGAATTGGCGCTTGAGCGTTTCGTCCACCATGGCGTGACCGCCGTACTTGATGACGATGGTCTGGCCGTGAAACTGGCGAATGTAGGGTAGGGCCTCCAGGACGACCTTGGCCTTAAGAGCTGCCTCGTGCATGGAGTCTGCGCTTGCGCAGGTCTTGCTTGTCAGTTCGGACATGGGGTGTTCTCGCGTTCGGGTTGCAGCACGGGTTAGAGGATGTAGCGCGACAGGTCGTGATCCTGTTGCACGTCCTTGAGGTGTTCGCGCACGTATACACGGTCCACGGCGACCTTCTGGCCCGGTCGGTCGGGCGCTTCGAAGGAAAGATCCGACAGGATGCGCTCCATGATGGTGTATAGCCTGCGCGCGCCGATATTCTCGGTTTCCTGGTTGATCTGTTCGGCAAAGGCAGCGATCTCGCGCAGCGCATCATCTCCAAAGCTCAATTCGATATCTTCGGTGCTCAGTAGGGCACTGTATTGCTTGGTCAGGGCGTTGGCAGGCTCGGTCAGGATGCGATAGAATTCTTCCTGTCCCAGATCCTTGAGTTCCACGCGTAAAGGAAAGCGGCCCTGCAGCTCGGGAATGAGGTCCGAGGGCTTGGAGATGTGGAAGGCACCGGCGGCAATGAACAGAATGTGGTCGGTCTTGACCATGCCGTACTTGGTATTCACGGTACTGCCTTCCACAACAGGCAGCAGATCCCGCTGCACGCCCTCGCGAGACACGTCGGGCCCGCCTCGGCGAGCATCGGAACCGCAAATTTTGTCGATCTCGTCGATAAACAGGATGCCGGTCTGCTCCACGCGCTCCTTGGCCTGCTCCACGACCTTGTCCATGTCCACGAGCTTGTCGCTCTCTTCCTGCACAAGCAGGCCGTGGGCGTCCTTGATCTTGATTTTGCGCGTTTTCTTCTTGGAAGGAAAAACCTTGCTGAACATGTCACGAAACTGGGAGCCCATCTCCTCCATGCCGGGGATGGACATGACCTCGATCTGCGGCCCGGTCTTGGCCGTGACCTGCATCTCAACTTCGCGTTCGTCGAGCTGGCCCTGACGCCAAAGCGTGCGCAGCTTCTCCCTTGTTGAATCCTTGTCCGGCCCTGCGGTTTCCCCGCCTGGTGCGGCGGCGAACACGTTGGGTTGGCTCGGTCCGGGAAGCAGCAGGTCCAGGAGGGCTTCCTCGGCACGCTTTTCGGCCTGCACACGCACCCTGGCAAGCTCCTCTTCCTTGACCAGGCTCACGCCGATGTCCATGAGCTCGCGGATCATGGATTCGACGTCGCGTCCCACGTAGCCGACCTCCGTGAATTTCGTGGCTTCGACTTTATGGAATGGCGAGCCGGCCAGTTTGGCCAGCCTGCGGGCGATTTCAGTTTTACCCACGCCGGTGGGGCCCATCATGATGATGTTCTTGGGAGCTATCTCGTCGCGCAGGGCCGGGTCGAGCTGTTGCCGACGCCAACGGTTGCGCATGGCAATCGCCACCATGCGCTTGGCGTCCTTCTGGCTTACTATGTAGCGGTCCAGCTCGGAAACAATCTCGCGTGGCGTGAGATTGCTTGCGGAAGTTAGGGACTTGGGGGCAACGGCTGGGAGCGGCATGTCAATTACCCCTTATCGATGGTCTCCACGACCAGTTTGTCGTTGGTAAACACGCAGATCTCCGCGGCAATGGCCATGGATCTCTCGCAGATCTCGCGGGCTGCCATGCCGGTGTGGCGCTTGAGCGCGCGGGCTGCGGCCAGGGCGTAGGAGCCGCCCGAGCCAATGGCCGCCATGCCGTCGTCGGGCTCAATGACATCGCCGTTGCCCGACAGGAGCAGGATCTGCGTGCCGTCGCTGGCTAGCAGCATGGCTTCCAAGCGTCGCAGATACTTATCCGTGCGCCATTCCTTGGCCAACTCGACGCTGGCTCGTGGAAGGTTGCCCTTGAATTGCTCTAGCTTGGCTTCGAAACGCTCCAGCAAGGTGAAGGCGTCGGCCGTGGAACCGGCGAAGCCCACGAGAATGCTTTCTTTGTAGATGCGGCGTACTTTGCGGGCCGTATGCTTCATAACCGTCTGCTGGCCCAGGGTGACCTGGCCGTCGCCGGCCATGGCTACCCCGCGGTCATCCAGGACGGCGAGAATGGTCGTTGCGTGCATGTGATCTTCCTTTGCTTGTGGAGAAACACCGCAAATCAGTCCCATAAGCCCTTCCAGAGGGATTCGTCCACATCCGGCCCCAAGATGCACAGGCAGGCCTGGTCCGGGGCAAGGAAATCCCGGGCCACGGCGCGTATGTCGTCCAGGTTCACTGCGTTCAGTTCAGCCGCGGTTTCTTCCACGGGCACATGTCTGCCGAACAGGAAATGGTTTTTAGCCAAACGCAACATGCGGTCCTCGGAGGATTCGGTACCCAGGTAGAGCATTCCGAGCAAGTGGTCTCGGCAATGGGCTATTTCGGCTTCATCCACCTTTCCCTGAGCCAGTTCGTGCAACTCCTGCAGGATGACTGAGAGCATCTCGCGGCATTTTCCAGGCTGGGTCGCGGCATAGACCTGCAGTACGCCCTGGTTCGCCAGCGCCTGGTGCGAGGAGTACACGGAGTAGGCCAAACCTCGCCGCTCGCGCACTTCCTGGAACAGCCGCGAGGACATCTGACCGCCCAGAAGGCTGTTAAGATAGGCGAGGGCGAAGCGGCGCTCGTCTGTCAGGGCTACGCCGGGGAAGCCGAACAGGACGTGCGTCTGCTCCATGTCCCGGTCGATGGCTTGGCGGCGCGACTGCACGCCGGATAAGCTTTGTTGCCGCGCATCGCTCGCTGGAGGCAACGAGCCGAATGTGCGCGAGGCAAGATTCACCAACTTCTCGTGATCCACGGCACCCGCGGCTGCCACAAGCATCCTGCCCGGCTTGTAATGTTCCTGTCGCCAAGCGTCCAGCATGGTGGGAACAAAGCCTTGAACCGTGTTGTCATTGCCCAGAATCGAGTGAGCCATGGCCGGCTCGGTCCAGTACACGGACCAGAAGTGCTCGAAAAGATAATCCTCGGGCGTGTCGTTGACCATGGCTATCTCCTGGAGCACGACGTCCTGCTCCAGAAGAATATCGCTTGGATCCAGCCGCGGGCGCAACACGATGTCCGAGAGGATATCCATGGCGTCCGCCAAGCCGGTATCCACCATGCGGGCATGGAAGCAGGTATGCTCGCGACCGGTAAAGGCGTTGGAAAAACCACCCAGGCGATCGAGATCTTTGGCTATATCCAAGGCCGTTCGGGTGAGCGTGCCTTTGAAAGCCATGTGCTCCCAGAAGTGGGCTATGCCTTCTTGATTCGGTTGTTCATCCAGGGAGCCGGCTTCGATCCAGATTCCCAGGCTTGCCGAGCGCGTAGCTGGAATGCGCTCGGTCACCACGCGGATGCCGTTGTCCAATTGAGAGGCGCAAACGATGCTGTCTGTGTTCATGCTTATAGTGGGGTGGATGTGAAGCCGGAATCAGGCCGGTGCCGGCAATGCTGCCCAAGTCGCTTACCAGAAACGCGAGCGTTGCTTGAGGCTGGCCTCGAACAGGTCCAATTCGCGGCGGTCGCTCTCGCTGGAAGCAAGAGCGCGGGCTTTATCCTGGTGGAATTTGGCCTGGTCGGCGTTATTGGAGTATAGGGCGCCGTAGGCCAGGTTCAGGTGGGCCTTGAAGTAGTCCCCAGCCTGACCGTACATGCGTCCCAGAGTCAGACGGACTTCACTGTCCTCGGGCAGAGAGGTGGAGACTCGCTCCAGGTATTCGATACCATGGCGCAAATCGCCCTTTTCGGCCAGGATGCGCGCATAAAAGAACGTGGCGACCATGTCGCTTGGATGGAGCAGGATGACTTTCTGGAGGTACTTGGCCGAGGCGTCGAAATCGCCCACGCCGAACAGGAAGCGGCCAGCCTCGCGCAGGATGAGCGAATCATCGCCGCCGCATGCAAGGGCCTGCTCGAAGGATTGGCGCGCCTCGGCAACGCGGTTGAGCCGGCCCAGGGCAATTCCGCGTCCCAACTTGTCCAGACAGGATTTGCCCGCCTGTTCGCCGTCATAAAAGGCCAGGGATATCTGCTCGTCCATAAGCCCCGCCCGCACCAGGGTTCTTATGCGCAGAAAACGGCTGTTATCCGTTTTGGGGAGAGGCTTACCCTTGAGCGTGGCGATACGGTCTTCCAGATAGCCGATGCGTTCGGTAAGCGCGGGGTGGGTGCTCAGGTAACCAGGGAAGCTCGAGCCCATGATCCACTGCTTGCGCTTGAGGATCTCGAAGGATCTGACCATGCCCTGTGGGCTGTAACCGGCAGCACTGAGGTATTGAAAACCAACGTCATCCGCCTCGCGTTCGTCCTCGCGGCTGTAATTGAGCATGGCCGCCTGGCTGGCGGCTTGGGACCCATAAGCCAAGGCCTGGCCGCCTTCACTACCTAGAAAGACGCCGGCCAGCGTACCCAGCATTGCGGCCAAACCGACCAGCTGAGCTTTTTCAATTTTTTGGGCGATGTGACGTTGGGATACGTGCGCAAGTTCATGGGCGATGACAGCGGCCAACTCGTCCTCGTTTTCCATGTTGGCGATAAGGCCCGTGAATACGAACATGTGGCCCGCGGGGCCGGCAAAGGCGTTGAGGGCGTTCTGCCGAAGTACGCCGACCTTGATGGGCCAAGGCTGAGGCGGCATCTGCCGAGCTATGTCACTCACCAGGGTGGTGATATAGCCTACTATTTCAGGGTCCTCGACAACGGCCATCCTGGAGCGCACGAGGTGGTCGAATTGATCTCCAAGTTCGCGCTCTTTTTTGACATCAAAACCGCCGAACAACTGTGCCATTCCGGGCAAGGCCGTTCCAGCGATGAGAATTGCCGTCAGGACGATAACGGTGATTTGGCGAGCGATTACCCCGCTCGATGAACTGGCTTGCGGGATCATGGTGACATTCCTCAACGGCAGGATACCAGAAACAGCATGAGGCGCAATAAGGCGGCAGGTCAGGCGCCTTCCGGATCCAAGGCAGATCCGGAAGGCTAGATCCGGGTTCTATTTGTTCATGATGTTCATGAATTCGTTATTATTCTTTGTCCCCCGCATCTTATCGAGCAGGAATTCCATGCTGTCGATCTGGTTCATGGGCGCGAGCACCTTGCGCAGAATCCAGACGCGGTTAAGCACCTCTTCGGGCAAGAGCAGTTCCTCTTTGCGCGTACCGGAACGGTTGATGTCGATGGCGGGATAAACGCGCTTCTCGGACAGGTGGCGGTCCAAGTAGATCTCCATATTGCCGGTGCCCTTGAATTCCTCGAAGATGACTTCATCCATGCGCGAGCCGGTATCTATAAGAGCTGTGGCGATGATGGTCAGGCTGCCGCCTTCTTCGATATTGCGTGCGGCGCCGAAGAATCTCTTGGGCCTTTGCAGGGCATTGGCGTCCAGACCGCCCGAAAGCACGCGTCCCGAAGAAGGGGTCACGGCGTTGTAGGCCCGGCCGAGGCGAGTGATGGAATCCAACAGGATAACCACGTCGCGTTTGCGTTCAACCAGGCGCTTGGCCTTTTCCAGGACCATCTCGGCCACCTGTACGTGCCTGTGGGGTGGTTCGTCGAAAGTGGAGCTGACCACTTCGGCCCTGACCGAACGTTCCATGTCCGTGACTTCTTCGGGCCGCTCGTCGATCAGCAACACGATGAGGTAAACGTCCGGATGGTTGGCATTGAGGGAATTGGCGATGGTCTGCAGCAGCATGGTCTTGCCGGTGCGCGGCGGGGCGACGATCAAGCCGCGCTGCCCGCGGCCGATGGGCGCCAGGATGTCAATGATCCTGGACGAGTAGTTCTTGTCCCCATTTTCCATGCCGTAACGCTTGTTGGGATAGAGTGGGGTGAGGTTGTCGAAAAGTACGACTTGCTTGGTTTCCTCGGGCTTGGCGAAGTCAATCTCTTCCACACGCAGCAAGGCGAAATAGCGCTCGCCCTCCTTGGGAGGACGAATCTGGCCCGATACTACATCACCTGTGCGCAGACCGAAGCGTCTGATTTGAGAGGGGGAGACATATATATCGTCGGGGCCGGGCATGTAGCTGTACATTGGCGAGCGCAAGAAGCCGAAACCATCAGGGAGAATCTCAAGAACGCCCTCGCCGTATATGGATCCGTTCTGGGATGCGCAGCTCTGCAGAAGCGCAAATATGAGCTCCTGCTTGCGCATGTTACCTGGGTTTTCAGTTTTGTACTCGCTCGCGAGTTCCATCAACTCGGGCATGCTTTTACGTTTTAGTTCGGACAGGTTCATACACTCTCCATGACTGGTTCAGACTGGCAATTATTCCGCTATTAGGTTTGCACCTAAACATGAGCATGAAACGGACGAATCCGGATAAAGAGCACTGACAGCAAGCTGTAGAGAAGCAATTTGGCTCGACTGCGCCCGAGGTATTTATTCAGGATTTCTCTTGCTGTCTAACTAGTTGAGAAAGAGGGGATTAATGGTGCAATGACTCGTAACAGGTACGGGCCATCGTTGCAGTGAACGCATGGCCATCAACAAGCCAAAATTATGTAAGCTAGTTTATACAAAGCACCGGGAAAGATGACAAGTGATTTCTACTCATCCCGATCTTTATTTAAAACATCCTCGAAGAGGGAATTAATGCGCTCCTGGATCTCTTTCTGAGGCTTTTCCAGACAAAAAGACAACTCAAGGGTAATCAAATTCATAGCTTGTTCAAGGAGGCGGCGCTCGCCAAATGACAGTTCCTTGTCGTTGCCTATGAGCAGAAGCTCCTTGAGCACATAGGCCACATCTTCCAGGGCACCGCTTTTGAGTTTCTCGGAATACTCCCGATAACGTCTATTCCAGTTTTGTCCAGTATAGCCGGTAAAATCGGAACGATCCTTGAGGGATTCCAGGATGGCCTCGCCACTCGTGGCAGAACAAACGGGTCGCAATCCCACGTTACGCGCATTAGGAACGGGCACCATGAGCGTGACATTATTGCTCAGGATGCGCACGATGTAGAACTCGGTGCTGGCGCCGCCGATTTCCTGGCGTTGGATTCGTTCGACCCGGCCCACGCCCTGGGCAGGATACACCACCAAATCGTTTGGGGAAAACACGGGCCTAGTTCCCTCCCGCAGGCTGGCAGACTCAATTGGAGTTAAATAACCTAAATACCCAAGCAAGTCCATCCTGGCCCTATTTCCTCCATGCGCTATAGGGCATCGCGATCAGGAGAGTTCCTCATCAATAGGCGTTCGGCTGTACCGTCTAGCCCTGACTTGGAGACTGCTGCACCGCATTGAAGGAATTCACGGTCTGCATGGCCGCGGTCAAGCCCTTACCGAAGTAGACCGGCAGGGCGTCTCGCGCTGCGGCGAGAACCAAGTTGACCAGCAGCAGTTCCGCAGGGGTGAAGTCGGTAAGCACATGCTCCCGCACTAAAGCGCCAGCTGGCCTGCCGATGCCCAGGCGCAACCTGGGAAAATCGCCGGTGCCTAATTCGTTGACAATGGACGTCACCCCGTTATGACCTGCCGCTCCGCCTCCGACCTTGAATTTCATTCTGCCTAGAGGCAGATCGATTTCGTCATGGGCGATGAGGGTATTACGGGGTTGAATGCCATTCTCCCGGCAAATACGCGCCACAGCTATGCCGCTTAGATTCATGTACGTCAGCGGCTTGGCAAGGAGAAAATCGCCTTTTACTCGGGGCAGTGAGATTCGCCAGAGACGGTAAAGATCCGTGGCGGGCAGTTGTTCCATTCGCCGGTAGGGCTTGGCAGCGATTTCTTCCAGGACGGCATCCACGAGCATGAAGCCGATATTGTGTCTGGTCTGCTCGTATTCCGGGCCTGGGTTGCCAAGGCCGACAATGAGGCCTTTGAGGTCCATGGCTTGATAGTCCGGAAGTTAGCCAAGGCACAAGATAGGACGGTGGAGCGGCATGTAAAGGCCTTGTCGTCCGATTGGCCTTGAGAATGTGAGGCTCCGTTGCCGGAGCCTCACGAGGAAGAATAGCAAAAGTAACGCTAGGCGCCAGCCGCAGAAGCGGCTTCGCCAGTGGCGGCTTCTGCTTCGGTTTCGCTTGCGGGAGGCACGACACCGACCACGGCGAAGTTGTCATCGCCGTATACGGCCTTGACACCCTGGGGCAAGGGCAGGCTGGAGATGTGCACCGTATCGTTGATGTTCATGCTGGAAACGTCGACGGTGACGGTTTCCGGAATCTCGAGCGGCAGGCATTCGAGTTCGATCTTGTCACGGAAGATCTGCACCACGCCGCCAAGTATCAAGCCAGGGGCTTTGCCCGTGACATTGACGGGAACCATGACCCGGATGGGCTTATTCAGGTCCACGCCATAGAAGTCAACGTGCATGATCTGCTTCTTGTAGGCATGGCGGGAAATCTGCCAAATGAATACGGGCTTCTCCGCGATTTGGCCCTCGGACTCGATCTTGAGGGTAAACACGTGCGCCTTGCCGACCTTTTCATAAAGCTTGGTCAGAGGAACTTCCCGAACCTTGACCGGGATGTTCTCGCCCTTGGCATCATAATAGATACCGGGCACAAAGCCTTCGGCGCGCACGTCGCGCACAGGACCCTTGCCGACTCTGACACGCTTTTCAACGCTGAGCTGATTTTCGTTGGACATTGATCCTTCTCCTTGTTCCCGGATCCTGAACGATCTGGCTAGCCCTGAGACCTGGCGGTTAAGCGCTAGACGAACAGAACGCTGACAGAGGATTCCGTATGGATGTTGTGAATAGCCTTGGCCAGCAGGCCAGCCACCGATTTGACCACGATCTTTCCACACTCCCTGGCTCTGGGGCTGAGCGGAATGGTGTCGGTGACGATGATCTTGGTAAATGCAGACTGCTCCAGGCGCTCAATAGCAGGCCCAGACAAGATGGGATGCGTAGCGCAGGCCAAAACGTCCTGGGCGCCATTGTCCAAAAGTACTTCGGCTGCGGAGCAGATGGTTCCGGCCGTGTCGATCATATCGTCCAGCACCACGGCAACCTTGCCTTCAACGTTGCCGATAACATTCATGGCTTTGGCTTGGTTAGGCGCGTCGCGGCGCTTATCGATGATGGCCAGGCTGGCTTCCATGCGCTTGGCATAGGCGCGGGCGCGCTCCACGCCGCCTGCATCGGGCGAAACGATGACCACTTCCCTTTCCTGCTTGTACTCCTTGAGATACTGCAGCAGAACGGGCGCGGCATAAAGGTTGTCCACAGGCAGGTTGAAGAATCCCTGGATCTGCCCGGCATGCAAGTCCACGGTGAGCAGACGGTCCATGCCCGCGACGGAGAGAAAATCGGCAACGAGCTTGGCGCTGATTGGCGCCCGGGGGAAAACCTTGCGGTCCTGGCGGGCATAGCCGTAATACGGCACCACCGCAGTGACCCTGCCGGCGCTGGCGCGCTTGAGCGCATCAAGGATGAGCCCCAGCTGCATGAGATTAAAATTGACCGGCGCGCAGGTCGGCTGCACGACAAATACGTCGGCACCACGAACATTGGCGTTGATCTCAACGCGAATTTCGCCATCACTGAAGGTCTCGGCGATGGTGGGAAGCAACTTGCAGCCCAGATGGTCGCAGATGGCCTCCGCTAATTCAGGATTGGCCGATCCGCTCAGGATTCGGAGTTCTCTATGCACAGCCATCGCATCAACATCCTCGAGAAATAGGTTGGCTGGGGCGGAAGGATTCGAACCCTCGGATGTCGGGACCAAAACCCGATGCCTTACCACTTGGCGACACCCCAGCACGGAAGAGGAAATGCATACGCGGGTACTGAGCGGCCTGAAAAGGCTAACTGAGCACTTTTAGCTATGTCCGCGTCTCGATATAAGGCAAAAATTGCGGCTCCGCTGCCGCTCATGACAGCGTGGGCCGCACTCCTATCGAGCAACTCGTCCTTGACTTTTGCCAACTCAGGGAAAGCAGGGAAAACCGCTGCCTCAAAATCATTCCCTAGCGCAGTAGTCTCAGGGCAAAAAAGGTTACTAGCCTCTTGATTCGTTGCTGTCAATATGGCCAGATCTTCTTCGGAACATGTTTTTTCCGGGTACAGCCGATCCCAAGCTCCATAGGCCCAGGGGGTGGAAACATGTTCTGGCGGGCAAACCAAGACCAGCCAGTACCCATCCAGGTCAACTTGGATGGGAGAGAGCGATTCGCCAATACCTGTGGCCAGTGCAGGCTTGCCATGCCGGCCGTGCAGCAGAAAATATGGCACATCCGCTCCAAGGCTTGCAGCCAGAGCTGTCATATCCGTGGTAGACAGAGCTTGTTCGCCAGCCAGATCGTTAAGATATGCCAGCAGTACCGCAGCATCGGAACTGCCACCGCCCAGCCCTGCGCCTGTGGGGATACGTTTCTCCAGATGAATCGACAGCCCGGGCGAAAAGCCCGTGCGGCTGGCAAAGGCGGCGTACGTCTTAGCCACAAGATTGGAACCCGTCTCCAGCTCCTTGCGAGAGCACGTTAGATGGAGCCCTGAGCCTGCGGTCAATGGGGTGACCAGCAGGGAATCGTGCGGTTCTGGCAATGGATAGAAGAGAGTCTTAATGTCGTGATATCCATCAGGCCTTCGACAGATGATGCGCAGGAAGAGATTAACCTTGCAGCAAGCGTTTAGCGTGACAGAAGTTTCCGTAGGTGCTGCCATGAATATCTCGATTCTTCCTTCTTGGCGCTCAACGAAGGGCCAGGGTTACGAAAAAGTCCTTGCTGCCACGTCTGATGAGCAACATGACCGTACCTGTTTCCTTACGCGCATGGTCCACGATGCTCCTGAATTCTTTTAAGGAGCGTACGGCCCGGCGAGTTGCCTGCATGATAAGGTCGCCTGGCTGGACTCCAGCGTGTTCGGCGGCGGAACCCGGCCTTACGTCCAGCACCAGAAGGCCCTGCGGGGAGTTAAGGCCCAGCCGCTTGCCCTCGGTCTCCGTGATCGGCCTTATGATGAGACCTTCCAAGGTGGAAGCTGTTTCTGCCTGCTCACTACGTGTAGCCTGTTCAAGGAACATATCATCCTTGTTGCCCACGGTGACAGTCAAATGTTGCTCCAGACCCTTGCGCCACACGACAATAATGGCTTCTTGCCCAGGCTGCTTCGCGGCCACTGTACGCAACAGATCCGTGGAGTCCTCGATAACCCGATAGCCTAAGCGCAGGATGACGTCACCAACGTGCATGCCAGCCTTGTCTGCCGCAGCATTCGGGGTAAGGCCAGAGATGAGAGCGCCGCCAGGGGAGGGCAGGGCGAGGGCTTTGGCCATAAGAGAATCGACATCCTGTACCGAAACACCCAACCAGCCGCGCATAACTCTGCCACGTGTTCTTAGTTCGTGGATGATTTGTTTGGCTAAGTTGCTGGAAACAGCAAAGCTGATGCCTTGGCCATGGGCCATAATGGCCGTGTTGATCCCCACGACGCCCCCCGAAAGATTAATAAGCGGTCCCCCGGAATTGCCGGGGTTGATGGAGGTGTCGGTTTGGATGAAGTCGTCGAAGAGGCCTGCGCCCAACGCCCGACCTTTGGCGCTGATGATGCCCAGTGTCACGGAGTGATCGAGACCGAAGGGATTGCCAATGGCTAAAACCCATTCGCCGACCCTCGCCTGGTCGGAATTGGCGAAAGCCAGGGTGGAAAGCATACTTGGCGCATCAATCTTGAGGAGGGCCAGATCGGTTTCGGTGTCATATCCGACGATGGCCGCCTGACGGGGATTATCATCATTATGCAGAAGCACAGTGATTTCTTCCGCCCCGGCGACGAGGTGGTTGTTGGTGACAATATACCCATCGGTGGAGATCAGGAAGCCAGATCCCATGGAGCGCTGGAGCGCCCCCATCTCTGGATTGAGATGGCTTTGAAAACGATCCAGGAATTCTTCAAAAGGGGGGGCTTGACGCTCAAGTCTGAAGAGTTCTCTCAAGCGTTCTCTGGAATCTACTTTGCGCACTGCGCTGATATTGACAACAGCCTTGCCGGACTCCTCGGCCAATGACGTAAGATTGGCTTGAATTGATTTTCCCTCTGACCATACCGGATAGAGCATGCACATGCAGACAAAGAGCAGCTGAATGGTCCGGAGGATCATGGAAAGCTCCTGGAAAACAGCAAATCAAGCCTGGAGATGACACCTCAAAACAAACTCCTAAACGGCTTGTAGGGCATTGTAAACCCTAGAATAAAGATCATTAGCGGAAGAGCCTCCGCAAGGGCGGACTACAGGCAATGCGTGAGGCATTGGGAAATCAAATTTTTATTTATTGGTCGGAAAGTATGAGGTATTGCATTTAACGTGTCGTCATAAAGCGCACTCTGCATGCCGCATGAGCCATGTTAGTGCATATAGGCACATGGATTGACGTCGTTAAGCGAGGCGCGCATCAATAAATTGCATGCGCACAGAGGTCCGGCCCTTGGCAATCCCTGGTGCGTTTGAGGCTGCGCTCGATAAAGGTCAGGACTTCGGGATAAAGATTGGGCGGGGCATAGCCTGTGAGCAGCTGCGTGCGTACGGTGCCCACGAGAATGCCGAGCAAGGCCGCGGCTGTCTCAGCAACCGGAACCTCGCGTACGGTTCCATCCTCAATGCCGCGCCACAGGCTGGCTTCCAGGTCGTGTAGCAGGGCTCGAAAGCCGCTTTGGATTGATTCCTTGCTCTCGCGGGTTTTCAGATCGCTATATGGCGAACAGCGCACGAGAACCATGAAGTGTGATTTTGTATCCATGGAGAAGGCCAGATACTCGCGACAAAAATTCAAAATCGAGGCTAGCCCTGTATCTCCGTCGGCCATGGCCTTGTTGACCCGCGAACTCAGGTCGGTCAGCACCTCCAGGCCAGTGAGCAGGAACAGATTTTCCTTGGTGCCGAAATGGTGTGTGAGCAGACCGAACGCGACTCCAGCGCGTTCGGAAATCTTCTTGAAAGTCGTATCGGCATACCCATACTCACCGAAGACCTCCTTGGCGGCCTCGATGAGCATCTCTTTCTTGGTCATAATCTCTGCCCGTAAAAGACTGTTTGAATGCTCAATTTATGTCCGAAGTCTTGCTAAGGCAAGAACCAGTCCGCGTCAATGCAGGCCTTGCCACTGTGGAAGCAACCGGGCTCCAATTGGAAGCGCATATCCGTGTTGCCAAACGGAGCGCTTTTACTATATATACTCGCCTCGGTTTTGGAATGTTTTTCAATTATCGGCCCCGTAGCTCAGGTGGATAGAGCGTCCGCCTCCTAAGCGGAAGGCCACAGGTTCGAATCCTGTCGGGGCCACCACAATTGAATCCAGCTAAAACCGAAAAGGTCTAAACAGACAGAAATTCAAGGGCAAACCGGCTAGAAATAGTCCGAGTATGTCCTGCATCCTCCGTTGGCATCCGAGGGTATGGCTGGGAATGGGCGAACTGCGGAACGCGAAAACGCGCCGAAAGTACCCCACGCGCTGAAGCCCCCCGCCATGCCACTATCCGATACGTCCATTCGCAACGCAAAGCCCGAAGCCAAGCCCCGCAAGCTGTCTGACAGTTGGGGTATGTACCTGCTTGTTACCCACGAAGGGGGTAAGTTGTGGCGTTTGAAGTATCGCTTCGGGGTAAGGAAAAGCTGCTCGCCCTTGGCGCGTACGCTGACGTTAGCTTAAGAAAGCCCGCAAGTGTCGGGACAAAGCCAGAAAGCTGCTCGCCAATGCTGAAAACTCGAGCCAGGCCAAGAAGGGCAAGAAGGTAGAGCAACCGGACACCTTCGAGGCTTATTGCTGTAAGGATGCTGAGCCATGTTGATAGTTGCGTGGGGCTGGTCCGGTAAGATCATCACAGTCATTTGCGGCGATACCATCGTGGTACTTACTGAGGACAATCGCTAAGCCCGTGTCAGCTCCTGAGAAGGGCCAGGACTATGACTGGCAGACAAACCGTGCTCTGGGCCTCCAGGAGGAGCCATATGGAGCCTGCAAGTCTAAAAAACATGTTGGCCTCAAAGGAGTAGGGCTAGTCAGGCACAACCACCCCGTCCAAGGAGGCCAACATCCTATTTAGAGCACTTTGCTTTTGAAAATGCTCTGCAAGCCATGCGTCGGGATGGCTTGCCGCCGCGTGGGCGTAGGCGCAATTCACTTGCGCAGTCAACGCCGGAGCGGGCGTCTTAAAAGCGATCTGCTCTAGACTAGGCCATCCGTAGCGAGCACTGACTTGAGTTCCGATTCCAGCTTGGCATCCATGCGCAGGAGCGGCAAACGCAGCTCCGGACTGAGACGGCCCATAAGGTATAGGGCGGCTTTGACCGGAATTGGGTTGGTGCGCATGAACATGGCCCTGCACAGGGGAGCTAGCTGAAAGTGCAGATCCCTGGCCTTGTCCAGATCACCTTGATTGAAGGCGTTGACGAGGCCGGACATGGCGGCTGGCTTGATGTTCGACACAACCGAGATAGCGCCCACGCCGCCAATGGCCAGCGTCGGCAGCACAGTGAAGTCGTCGCCCGAGAGGACCAGGAAGTCCCTGCCGCACAATTCGAGGACTTTGGATATCTGAGTCAAGTCGGCGGTTGCTTCTTTGACGCCGATGACTTCGGATATTGTTCGGCGCATCTCCGCCAGGGTCTCAGGGAGCAGGTTCGTCGCGGTCCGGCCTGGGACGTTGTAGACGATGAAAGGCATGGAGACCTCAGCCGCAATAGCCTTGAAATGCGCGATAAGGCCTTCCTGGGTAGGCTTATTGTAGTAGGGCGTGATGAGCAGGGCCCCGTCTGCTTTGGATTCCTTCGCGAAGCGAGTCAGCTCAATGGCCTCGCTCGTATTGTTCGAGCCAGCTCCAGCCAGGACGGGCACACGGCCCTTGACCTGATCCACGCAGATGGAGATGACCCGTTTATGCTCGGCATGGGACAGCGTGGCGGATTCGCCTGTGGTGCCGCAGGGTACGAGGCCGTGAATGCCCTGCTCAAGTTGCCATTCCACGAGAGCCCGGTAGGCATCTTCGTCGATTGAATCGTTCTTGAACGGAGTGACCAAAGCCGTGAACGCGCCACGAAACATAGTATCCTCCTCGCTAGCGTGGGCCGGGAAAGCTAAAAATTATTTCTTGGTCTTGTCTAGTGAATTGAAAATCTCAAGTATGCCAGGATCAGAATATATCTTTTCACTTAATGGAATAGTGGTCCAGGAAATGCTTTTACCCTGCTGCCAGGCGAAGCTGCTCGCGCCCTTTTCGGGTAAAGTGAAAATATCGACGCGCTGCAAGGCCTTGCCCTTATCATAAGCCCGCATCCACAAAAGGGCATCCTTGTTCATGAGCCGACCTGTATTACCGATGCCCTGGCCTGTCCCCAAGAGCAAATCGAAACTCGGCGGAGACGTCTCCAGCAAGTTTTGCTCCGCTCGTATTCCCCATGGGCTCAACGCCACGACAAGATCGGCCTTCTCGCGCAGGCGGTTGGCTGCTGCGGCAATCTCTTCGCGTAGCGCCTCCGGCGGATTCACCTGCGCTTCCTTGGCAAGCGCGGGCAGGATGACAATGCCCAGAGTAATGGAGCCTTTGCTGCGCAGGACTGTTTCGATCTGGGAACTCTGCACGACCCAGTTGGTGGGCGGTGGAACATTCAGCGTTCGAAGGTGCGCGGCCTCTGCCGGCGTCAGCAGCCCGATATCGTAAGCCAAAAGGGAATAGACCTTGGACAAGGCGGCTGTCTGGCGCGCATCCGGCGCCGGCCCATCCAGAGGCAGAAAAGAGTGGCCGCTTGCGAGAAGAAAAAGCGGGTAGCCTGAGGCTGCCGCGCGATAATCCTGAAGTGCGGTAGCCCTCCGGGCCAAGCCGCCAATGGTTTTGTCGCCTCAGGTGGGACATGGGCGATACTCGCCATACTCATTGCCAGAGAAAACAATGCCCAGGACGGGAGCGGCCCAGGCATTGTTCATCAGGATCGGTAAAAGAAGGAAAGCCAGGACAATCGTCGCAATGAAGCGTGGCATATCAGCTATTCAGGAACTCCTTCAATTCCTTACCAGGTCGAAAGAAGGGCAGCCGCTTGGGCTCAACATCGACGATGTCGCCGGTCTTGGGGTTGCGTCCTGTATAGCCTTTATATTCCTTAATCTTGAAACTGCCGAAACCGCGAATCTCCACCCGCTCGCCTTGGAGCAAGGAGTCCTTGATGGAGTCCACGAAGGCATTGACGATTTTGGAGGCCTCATCGACATGAATATCCTTGTCTTCGGCAAGCGTCTTGATCAGTTCGCTTTTGTTCATGGCTCTTGCCCTCGCTTATGGCTTGCTTGAGGTGTGCCGCCTAGGGTCAGCCTGAGGCGAATTATTGGGCGTAGCCCCATATCATATGCGTACATGCCGAAAAGAAGCTAATTTCGTCAAGTATTTATTATTTCCCAGCAATGGAGACGTCTCTCAGGGCCGGAGTCTTTGAGATCGTGACGAGGTTCTCGCCCCGCAGAGTTTGTATCCGCTTGGCCAGGGCGCTGATGTCCTGGCTGGCCTGCGCCTTGGTGGTAAGTTTGAGCAGGGGCGTTTGGCGCCGGACTGCCTCGACTATGGCATTGTCGTGGTGGACGCCGCCAAGATACTTGATATCGATGGACAGGAAACGCTTGCAGGCGGCCTTGAGCCGGTCGAAGGTAAGCTTGCCTTCTTCGGGGGAGGCCATCTGGTTAACGACCACATAGAAGTCCGTGATGCCATGCTGCTTCTGGAGCACTTTCATCATGGCGTAGCTGTCGGTGAGCGACGTGGGCTCGGGCGTGATAACCACGATTTGCATGTGGGTCATGGCCGCGAAGGACAGGACCGTCTTGCTGATGCCGGCTCCAAGATCAAGGATAATGTACTCGTAGCCCTTGGCCAGGGCCTTGAGTTTGTCGAAGAGCAAGGCCTGGAGATCTTCGTCCATTTCCACCAGTTCAGGTACGCCCGAAGTGGCCGGCAAGAAGTCGAAACCGCCTGACTCCACGCGCACGAGCACATCCGCGATGTTCACGCCTGGCATGAGCAGATCCTGCAGGTTCATGTCAGGAGAGAGGCCGAGCAGCACGTCCAGATTGGCCAGTCCCAAGTCGCAGTCCATGAGCATAAGGGGATGGCCGGATTTGAAGAGCGCATACCCCAAGTTGAGGGCCAGGTTGGTCTTCCCGACGCCTCCCTTGCCGCTCATGACGGACATGCTCAAGGTGCAGTTCACGTTGTCCATGGTCAGAGCTTCCTTAACAACCGGTAAAGAGGAACTGCTTTTCCCGCGAATGCACCAGAGTGGACTTGGGCGTCACGGCGATATCGGGAATGGCTGCCGCAACGAGGGCGTTGTCTCCCTTTGTCTTGGCCTCGGCCAAGGCGTTCTCCGCCAGGGCGATAAATTCCTTGCCCGTCATGGGGATGCGTCCCTTTATACTGGCGATGCCCACGTTGCAGGCGACATGCTCTGCCTGGGCGTTCATGGTGCAAACATCGTTCTGTAGCCTCTCCAGAGTGCTCGTGGTGCGCTGAAGACCGATGCCCGGAAAGGAAAGTGCGAATCTGTTGTCGGACATGCGTGCGATAAAATCGTACCTCCGCCGGCCGGCGGTTATGATCGCGGCAACTTGGGCCACGAGTTCTTCCAGACCTTCGCCGGCAGGAATGGATATGCCGGTTGTCCGGTCTGTCCAATCTATGTCGAGGAGAGCCACACTTAATGAAGTCTGATTGCGCACTGCCCGCTCAACTTCGTTTTCCAGCGCCCAGGCGAAACTTATGCGGCCCGGCAGTCCGGTCGTCGAGTCAAAATCCGCCTGAGCGGCGAGATCCTCCATGGTTCTGACCAGGTGCATAACGAACGGGTAGATATCGCCCTCAAGCGGAAGTGCAAGGAGAGGGCCAGAGTCAACTTCCGAAGCCAACCGGGTCCAGACATCAAGAGATAGACCGCTGAACACCTTGAACACGGCCGTACTGTCCCGGCCATGTCTCTCTCCCAGGGCAGTAGCGGCGACATCGCGAAGCACCGCGAGTTCCTGGAGCAGTTTTTCCCTGTATGCGCTAGCGGACATGGAACTCTAACAGAAAGTTGCGTATCAGTGGGTCTATCTCGCCATTAAGAACGGCTTCGACGTCGCCGATCTCCATGCCGGTCCTGTGATCCTTTACCAGTCTGTAAGGTTGCAGCGTGTACGTGCGTATCTGGCTGCCCCAGGCGATAGTATCCTTTGATTCGTATTCGGCTTGGCGCGCAGCCGCGATCTTCTTGAGCTCAAGCTCATACAGCCTGGCCTTGAGGATCTTGAGCGCCGTTTCCTTGTTGCGAAGCTGGGATTTCTCGTTTTGGCACTGCGCCACAACGCCCGTCGGCAGATGGGTGATACGCACCGCAGATTCGGTCTTGTTCACGTGCTGGCCGCCAGCTCCGGAAGCGCGGAAGACATCGATGCGTAAGTCCTCTTCACGAACATCGATATCGATGTCCGTGCCCACGTCCGGATATACGGCCACGGAGGCAAAGGACGTATGCCTGCGTCCCGAGGTGTCGAAAGGCGATATGCGGATGAGCCGGTGGATACCGCTTTCCCCCTTGAGCATTCCGTAGGCGTATAGGCCTTCGACCTGCACCGTCACGCTTTTGAACCCAGCCTCTTCGCCTTCCAGAAAGTCCAGGATGCTGACCTTGTAGCCCTGTCTCTCGGACCAGCGCCGGTACATGCGCAGGAGCATTTCGGCCCAGTCCTGAGCCTCGGTTCCGCCAGCGCCGGAATGGATTTCCATGATGGCCGAGTTCTGGTCTTCTGGACCAGCGAGCATCTCTCGCAACTCGACATCCTTGAGCCGCTCCTGGAGGACATCCAGTTGTTCGGACAGGATCGCGAGCACTTCCTGGGCTTGGTCCTCGCGGGCCAGATCAAGCCACTCCTCAACCTCCTGCCTGGTCTTGTGCAGTACGGTCAGACGCTCCAGCTTTTCGGAGATCTGCCGTTTCTCCTGGAGCATGGGCGTCAGACGATCCGGCTTGTCCCAGGCGCCAGGCTTGGACAGCGCGTCCTCTATCTGGCGCAGGCGCTCATTGTCGCGGTCATGGTCAAAGGCGCCCCCAGAGGGATTCGTAGCTGTCCAGCAGTTGCGCGCCGCGCGCCTTCAAATCGTTATAATGCAACATGTTAGGTATTTCTCGTCACGGTGGGCGTCTGTGCCTGCCTGGCGCGCAAAATGGCCCATACGACCAGAAGCAGCGTCAGGCCGATGATCACACTTTGCAAAAGCCACGCTAGGTCATGGTACACCGTGGTTTCGTATATGGCTGAAATATTTCCAGACAAACTAGCAGTCTTGAACAACTCGGTCTCCTGCACGATACGACCGCGTGGGTCGATGATGGCGGAGATGCCGGTATTTGTGGAGCGGATCATGTAGCGACCTTGCTCCACCGCCCGCAAAGCGGCCAGTTGCAGGTGCTGGCGTGGCGCCGAGGTCTGGCCGAACCAGGCATCATTGCTCATGTTTACCAGAACGCTGGCGCCTTTGGTCACGCGCTCCTGCGCCAGGGCCGGAAAAATCGTTTCATAACAAATGAGTACACCCAAGGCAAGATTGCCACCCGCAAGAGGCTGTCCGTCCGTGCCTTCACGGAAGTCACCGACAGCCTGCACGAGCTTAGTCAATGGCAGAATTTCTCCCAAAGGGACGTATTCGCCGAAAGGCACCAGGTGCATCTTGTCGTACTGGCCCATTGTGCCGCCCTGAGGGCCGAGCAAGAACGTACGATTATACATGATGTACCGATTGTTAGCCAGGTCGAATTCGTAGGCTGGCGAACCGGTCAACAGTAGAATCTCCTGCGTCCTCGCCAAGTTGCGCACACGGGCACCTTCGTGAGTCAGTTCCTGAAGGAAGAATGGCAAGGCCGTTTCGGGCCATACCAACAGATCTACGGGATTTTGCCTGACCAGTTTCTCACTCAAATCAATGTACCGGCTGACCGTATCTGTCTGATAGCCTGGATCCCATTTCAAGGACTGGTCGATGTTGCCCTGGACAATGCCAACTCTGGCCCAGCGGCCTTGGGGCAACGGATCGTCAAGCCGTGTCATGCCTATGACTGCCCACCCTGCCACCAACAGAATGGCCAGAATTCGGGGTAAGGTGATGGGCAAACGCCGTCCGGGCAGCACGAACCAAGTCGTGGCCGTGACCAGTAAAGCCGCCAAACCTGTTCCGCCGATAAGGGCTGCGGCTTGAATGGCGAAGGGACGTGCGGTCATGGCTGCGGCAAGCGGCAGCCAGGGGAAGCCGGTGAAGACGACGCCCACGGCCAATTCCAGACTGGCCCAGAGCAGACCCGCGAACAGACCCAGGGCCAGGGGCGACAGCTTGGACTTCGCCCAATGCAGCATCCCGCAAAAAACGGCCGGATAGACGGCCAGATACATGGCCAGGAGCACCGGGCAGGGTAGTGCCAACACCATCGGGATATTGCCGTAGCGATGCACGGGAACGAACACCCAATACAGGCATCCGCTATATGCCAGGAGCGCCGTCAGAAAACCGCGCTTGAGGGCCTGCCGGGGACTTGCGGCCGTGATGGCCAGCCATGCCAGACCAGCCGGAAAGAGCAGCGCGAAGAAGGGTTCCTGGTATACGGGGTTGGCCCAACCGACCCAGGCGCCGAACGCCGCCACTATAGCCATGGCCCAGGTTATCATCGTGAGTCTGTTCCTCCCGCCGGCAGGGCCTCGGGAGCGGAGATGGTGATCCATTTGACCTGCTTCTTGTCTGCTTCCGCCACGGTGATCTTACGTCCTTGCACGACGAAGGAATCGCCGCTGCGGGGCACGCGACCCGTGAGTTCGCACAGGTACCCGCCGATGGTTTCAACCTGATCCGAGGACAAGCGCATGCCGCTTTCCTCGTTGAGGTCCTCGAGAGCCATGCGGCCGGATACGCGTAGCTGGCCGTTGTCCAGAAACAGGATTTCCTCCGGCTCCTGGATATCGTGCTCGTCCTCTATGTCACCCACGATCTGCTCGATAACGTCTTCGAGGGTTACCAGGCCGGAGGTGCCGCCGTATTCATCCAGGGCAATGGCCATGTGCATGCGCCGAGCCAGGAACTCGCGCAGCATGTCGCGCGCGTTCTTGTTCTCCGGAACAAACATGGCCGGTCGCAGGATATCACGGATGGTCAACTCGGCTTTGCTGTTGCCCAGCATGGCTGGCAGAAGGTCCTTGGTGTAGATCAGACCAACTATATTGTCCTTGTCGTCCTCATAAATGGGAATGCGGGAATGGCCATGCTCGACAATAAGCTGTCCCAGCTGCTGGATGGAATCGGTCACTTCGGCGCAAACCATGTCCGTGCGCGGGATCATGATTTCGTGCACGGACAGGCGGCTCAAGCGCAGAACGTTGAGGAGCATGGTCGTGTCCTCGGCTGCCAGGTCGCCTTCCTCCTTGGCTTCGAGGATCGCCTTTTCCAACGGCATCTCATCATCCTTGCCGCGGAAGAGGTTTTTAATATGAACCCAAATACTGTCTGATTGGTTGTCGTCCAACCCAGTACTCCTTGTTGTGGGTGGTCGGGCAGGTCCATGCGATTGTATTCGCGTGGCTTTCGGGTGGCGGATGCCCGAAAGGACCCGTGGAGAAGGTACTGTGGATTGGCTGTATCCGCCGCCTGACCGTATCGGTTCTGTTCCGCAGTCCTCTATGTATTTATTTCTACTAGTCATGTTTGTCGGCAATATAGCCTTAAGACAGAGAAGATCAAGGTTGCCCATGCATGCCTTGCCTGCTTCCCCGCAGGGCCGTCCCATCTTGCGTGACAAGCTCCTGTTCGTCTCGTCGCGGTATATCCATGCCGGCCGATTACAGGAGATGCATTTTTTTGAGGTGGATCTCAAGACAGGATATGGCTGCGGGAGTGATGCCTGAAATACGGCTGGCTTGCCCCAATGTCAATGGTCTGACGCGGCTGAGTTTCTCTACGGCCTCCCGGGAAAGGCCAGGAATTGCGGCATATTCTGTGTCGTATGGCAGGGCGGTCTCTTCCTGCCGCCGTGAGCGGAGCACAAGTTCTTCCTGGCGCTTAAGGTAGCCCTCGTATTTGATCCTGGTCTCCGCCTCGCGCAGCACGCCTTCGGCATATTTTGGCAGATCGGGGCAGAAAGGCGCCAAGGCCTCGATTTCAACTTCGGGTTGGCGCAAGATGGCCGTCAGGGGCACGGCTTTGCCAGGAGCCGTGGCGGCCATGGAAGCCAGAATGTCGCGGGTGGCGGCATCAGGTCGGATGATGTGCGACTCCAGGATGAGCATGAGCTCCGATATGTCGGTCTGCTTGGCGCTAAAGGTCGCCCATTGTGCATCGTCCACTAGGCCCATCTCGCGGCCCGCCTGCGTCAGGCGGGCATCTGCATTGCCCTCGCGCAGCAGCAGCCTGTGCTCGGCACGCGAAGTGAACATGCGGTAGGGCTCGCTCGTACCCTTGGTGACCAGGTCATCGACCATGACCGCGAGATAGGCCTGATCGCGGCCGGGCAGGAACGGTTCTTGGCCGCGCAGAGCGCAGCAGGCGTTAAGCGCGGCCCACAGACCCTGTCCAGCTGCCTCTTCGTAGCCCGAGGTGCCGTTGATCTGCCCGGCAAGGTATAGGCCGGGCAAAGCCTTGGTCTCCAGGGTCGGCTGTAGCTGCATGGGCGGCACGAAATCATACTCGATGGCGTAGCCGGGCCGCACGATCTGGGCCTGCTCCAGTCCGGGAATGGAGGCGATCATGCGCTTCTGGATGTCCAGAGGCAGACTCGTTGGAATGCCGCTTGGGTAGACCTCGGGGCTGTCCAGCCCTTCCGGCTCGATGAACACCTGGTGGCGTTCCTTGTCCGGGAAGCGGGCCACCTTGTCTTCGATGGACGGGCAGTAGCGCGCCCCTGTGCCCTTGATGATTCCCGTGAACATGGGCGAACGCTCGAAACCCTCGCGGATGGCCGCATGGGTGCGCTCGTTGGTGTAGGTGATATGGCAGTCCACCTGTGGCAGGACCACGCCTGGAGAGTGAAAGCTGAAGGGCAGGGGCGGATTGTCACCCGGTTGGGGCTCCAGCTCTGAGAAATCGATACTGTCCTTGAGCAGGCGTGGGGTGGTTCCGGTCTTGAGTCGACCAAGCTCCAGGCCCAGGTCAGCCAAATTCTTGGATAGACCCATGGAGGCCGGATCGCCCATGCGGCCACCGGAATAATTCATCAGGCCGACATGGATGAGTCCCTGCAGAAAGGTTCCCGTGGTCAGCAGCACGGCGCGCGAGGCGAAACGCTGTCCCAGGGACGTGGCCACGCCAGCGGCGCGGCCGTTCTCCACCAAAACTGCCTCGGCCATATCCTGCAGGATCCACAGATTGTCCTGAGCGAACAGGTCGCGCTGCACCACGCGCATGTACTCGCGTCGGTCGATCTGAGCCCGCGTGGCGCGCACGGCCGGACCCTTGCGCGTATTGAGGATGCGGAACTGTATGCCGGCCTGGTCGGCCCACAGGCCCATGCGGCCGCCTAGGGCATCGATCTCCTTGACTATATGGCCCTTGGCCAGTCCACCGATGGCCGGGTTGCAGGACAGATGCCCGATGCGATCGACATTGATGGTCAGGAGCAGGGTAGGCAGGCCGAGCCTGGCGGAAGCCATGGCCGCCTCGCATCCTGCGTGGCCGGCCCCGACCACGATGAGCGCGAAGCGCTCGGGCAGGGGCGCCTTTTGGGGGTGTGCGGGCATATCGTGCTTGCGGCTATCCCTCGGGCCAGAGCATGGCGGCCATGACTTTGGCGTCACCGATGGTGAAGGTGATGGAACTGTGTTCATTGGGCTGATGGGCATTGTGGTTCAGGGTGGACCAGACCACGGCCGGATGGCCGGCGCGACGCAGCACGGCGGCCACTGTGCCTCCTCCGATTCCCGTGGGCTTGGGCTCCACGTCGTAGATCCTGCGGATGGCCGCGGCCAGGCGCGTGACTACTTCGCTTTCTGGCGAAGTGGGCGGCGCGGCATCTTCGCGCTGCACATCCTGGTATTCGATGCGCACGCCGTACTTGGCCTCCACCTGCCGGCCAAGCTCGCGGATTTTGTCCATGACCTGCGCCAGGGGATAGCAGGGCAGCACGCGGCAATCCACGTAGAAAACATCCTTGCCCGGCACGGTGTTCACGTTCTCCACATTGGCCTCCTTCTTGGTGGGCTCGAAGGTGGAGAAAGGCGGATTGAACATCTCGTCGCGCGCATCGAAAATATTGTACAGTTCACGGATGCGCAGCACGAGGTCGGATGCCGCCACCAGGGTGTTGTTGCCCTGCTCGGGCGTGGAGGCATGGCACTGCTTGCCGAACACCGTAATCTTGAGCCAGAAGATGCTCTTCTCGGCCACTTCCATCATGCTAGAATCCGGGCCGCCGAAGTCTGGCACCAGGAACAGGTCGCCGGGGTGGAAATAGTCCGCATATTGCTTGATGACGTATTCCAGACCGAACTTGCTGGCTGTCTCCTCGTCGGCAACGAAGAGCATACCCAGGTTGATAGGCGGCGTGAGCCGCTCCTCCAGGATGCTCTGGGCCAAAATAAGTGAGGAAACCGCGGCCTGATTGTTGTCCTCGGTGCCGCGTCCGTAGAGCTGGTCGCCCTCAACGCGCAACACATAGGGATCTCCCTCCCACAGGGAGAGATCGCCTGGCGGCACGATGTCCAGGTGCGAGATGACCCAAAGGGTTTTGCTCCTGTCCTTGCCGGGAATGACACAGGTGAAATTCGGGCGCAGGCCGTCCGGCACCCGCGAATCGGGAGCGTGCATGTCCTTGTCCACGCCTAGGCCCATTTCCGCGAGCATGGCCTTGGTCAGCTGGGCCTTGGCCCATTCCCCTTGGCCTTCGTTATCCGGGCCCAGTGCGGGAACGGCCACCAGGCGGCGCTGCAGTTCGATTACTGTCTGGCGCTTGCCCTCAAGCCTGCGAAGGAGCGAATCGAGCATGCGTTTCTCCCTTGGGGGATAAGTTCATGGGCAATGGATAAGGAAAAACTAGCTTCAAGATAAGGGGTGAGATCCCCGAGGACAATGAAAAAGGCGGGCCCTGGCGGACCCGCCTTGAAAGACTGGTTGTCTACCTGCCGCGGGCCGCGCGCTTGGAGGCCTTGAGGGGGTTGACCTTGACCTTGCCTTCCTTGGTCACCTCGGCGCGAACGTGGGTGGCGAAATTGCACACGCCTTGGTTCCACTTCTGGGCCGGCTTGGCATAGGTTGGGCAGTACTTTTTGTCATCGTGCGCGACGGCACGTTCACAGCCTTCACACTTCTCCACAATGGGATCCATGATGAAGCCCTTGTAGCTGAGGCCCTCGTCAGTCATCACGGCACCGTCAATATGGGCCTGAGTCTTCTTCGCCTTGGCCATCGTATCCTCCTTCCTCGCCGCCTAGGCGGCGTATGAATTGACTTCAGAGTCTCGAAAACAGGAGTAAATGGATCACAACCGGGCCTTTGTCAAGGCCATTAATCCTTGGCGGATTCTGAAAAACAAGCTGGGGCTTTCCCGCGCCAGTTGCGCAAATTGCGATTTGCTGCGGACGAATGCTTCACAACCGGCGTGCCAGCCCGGCCCGCAGCCTGCTTTCCAACAAGTTGCAGGGCATTTTGCTTTTGAAAATGCTCTGCAAGCCGTGCGTCGGCATGGCTTGCAGCCGCGTAGGCGTAGGCGCAATTCACTTGCGCCGTCAACGCCGGAGCGGGCGTCTTAAAGGCAATCTGCTTTAATTGGTCTTGTGCGCCCTGGCCTTGACCCAACGGGCAACCTTGACAGCCTCGCGTGCCAGCCCGTCCATATCCATGGTTGCGTAGCGGCCGTGTTCATAAAGCACTTTGCCGTTGACCATGGTCAGGCAGACCTCCATACCGCTGGCGGCATAGGCCAGGTGCGAAACCGGGTTGTACAGGGGCAGCATGTTGGGCTGGTTCAGATCCAGGGCAATCAGGTCCGCGGCCTTGCCCGCCTCCAGACAGCCCAACTCTTCCCATCCCAGTGCCTTGGCTCCGTTCACCGTGGCCATGTCCAGCGCGGCCTGGGCGTTCAGAGCCGTGGGATCCATGGTGCGCACCTTCTGCAGCAGGGCCGCGCTGTTCATTTCCAGGAACATGTTCAGGTCGTTGTTGCTCGCCGCGCCGTCGGTACCCAGGCAGACGTTGACGCCGGCTCTGCGCAGGTCCTCGATGCGGGCCATGCCGCTGGTGAGCTTCATATTGCTTTGCGGGCAGTGCACCACGTGCGCCCCGGTTTCGGCCATGCGGGCCATCTCTTCGGGCGTAAGGTCCACGCAATGGGCGAACACGCACTTGGAGCCGGATATGCCCAGGCTTTCCAGGTAGTCCAGCGGGCGGCGGCCAAACTGCTCCAGGGATGTCCTGGTTTCGGTTTCGGATTCCGAGAGGTGCGTCTTCCAGATGCAGCCGTGGGCCTGAGCCAACTCCCAGCTCCGCTTCAGGATTTCGGGAGTGGTGGTGTAAACAGCGTGGGGCATGATGGCCGTGCGGATGTGTCCGTGACCCTTGTAGCGGGCGTGCAGATCCTCAATGATCGGCCAAGCGTCTTCGGTCTTGGCGTAGGCGGGCGAGGGAAAGGCGAAAATGCCCTCTCCGAGGACGGCTCTGATGCCGGCTTCGTCCACGGCTCGGGCGGTCTCGGCCTCCATCAGGTACATGTCGCAGAAGCAGGTCGTGCCGGTGCGGATCATCTCGGCGCAGGCCAGCAAAGCGCCAAAGTGGATGATCTCCTTGCTGAGCGCTTTCTCCACCGGCCAGATGTTCTCGGTAAGCCAGGTCATGAGCGGCAGGTCGTCGGCCACGCCGCGGAACACGGTCATGCTCGCATGCGTGTGGGCGTTGACGAGTCCCGGCATGACCAGCTTCCGGCCGAGATCCAGGCTGCGCTCGGCCTGCCAGCGGGCATCCAGTTCGGCTTGGGGGCCGACCTCGATGATCGTGCCGCCGTCGATAGCCACGGCTCCGCCCTCGACGATACGTCTTTGGGCGTCCTGGGTAACGATGATGTCCGCTCGAAGCAGCAGGTCGCAACGGGAAATGCTCATGGCCCATCCTTGGTCTTTGCGGCGAAGTATCGTAGAGAGCGGCTGATGGCTGCGTTGCCACTCGGGAAATAGACGAAACCGAAAGCCAGGGCAAGGAGCCCTTTATGGATATTGGGACGCGCGAGGACATCGCTTGTCTTCTGCTGCACGGGTTTACCGGCGAGCCGTTCGAGATGGAGCCCCTGCTGGAGCACCTGCTTGCCAGGGGCATCCACGCCGAAGCGCCATTGCTGCCGGGCCATGGGAAGGGGGTGGCGGCATTCGCCACAAGCTCCTTCTCCGAGTGGGCCGAAGCCTCGGAACAAGCCTATCTGGAGTTGCGCGCACGTTTTGCGGCCGTGGCTGTGGTCGGCCTGTCCATGGGCGGCAGTTTGGCCCTGCGCATCGGACAGCGCCATCAGCCCGCCGGCATCGTGACCATGGCGGCGCCCGTCTACATTTACCGCTGGTTTCCCCCCGAGGTTTGCGACTGGCGTCTGCCCTTGGTCGGCATGCTGCGCCGCGTCACGCCTATGGTCAAGACGCGGCCGCCTAGTCCCGAATCCAGGGCCATCGCGCCCTGGCAGGGCATCGGCGAGGTCATGTGCCTGGAGCCTTTGCACAGCCTCATGCAAGGGCTCAAGCCTATCCGCCACGATTTGGGAGCGGTGCGCGCCCCCCTGCTCGTGCTGCATGCGCCCGGCGACAGGATCGTGCCGGTGGGAAACGCCTGGGAGATATTGCGCCGCGTTGGTTCGTCACGGCGTAGACTGGAGTTTCTGCCCATCCAGGAGCGCATCACCAGCCGCCACGTGCTGACTACACACCGGGAGACTCGCGCGCAGGTCTGTGAACTGGTGGAGGAGTTCGTCATGAGCCTGGAATGTAATTCACCCGCCGGATTTTGCGCTTGTGGTCAACAGGTCTAAGCCGGTATTAAGCGGCTCATGTTCTTCAAGAACCTTTTTTCCCCATTCACGCTGCCCATCTACTTCTTCGGGCTGGCCATCGCCATCGGGGCAATCCTGCTGAACCAGCCGTTCAGTTTGGCTGCCGGGAACATCTCCTGGATAGACGCGTTGTTCACCGCCACTTCAGCCACCTGCGTCACAGGGCTGGCGGTGGTGGACACGGGCACGGCATTTTCCCGTGTGGGCCAGAGCATCATCCTCGCGCTCATCCAGGTCGGCGGCCTGGGCATTATGACCTTCGCCAGCCTTTTTTTCTATCTTTGGCGCCGCCGCGTCTCCCTGGCCGACCGTATAGCCGTGGGTCAGAACCTGCTGCACAACCCGGCGTTTCACCTGGGACGCTTCCTGACTCATATGGTCCTGTGGACTCTAATGATCGAGGTCTCGGGCGCGCTGCTCCTGCATTTTTCTGATCCCGAGGGATTCACTCTCTACTCGGCCCTGTTCCATTCCATCTCGGCCTTTTGCAACGCCGGGTTCGCCCTGCACGCCGATAGCCTCGTGCGCTTTCAGGATAATGTTGGCGTCAACATGGTGATCATGTCCCTCATCATTTTGGGCGGCTTGGGCTTCTCGGTGCTCGTGGAGCTGGAAGGGGTTGTCCATCAACGGCTGGCCAGAGGCGGAAAACGCAGGCTGAGCTGGTATACGCGCATAGTGCTTCAGACCAGCCTGTGGCTTATCGTCATAGGCTGGATCTTCATCTATATCACCGAGTTCCTGGGCGAGCGCAGCCTGCTCGATCCCCTGAGCAAGATCCTGTCATCCTTGTTCCAGTCTGTGACCTGCCGCACCGCCGGCTTCAATACTTTGGACATCGGCCAGATGACCAATGCATCGCTGCTGTTCATGATGATGCTCATGATCATCGGCGGCTCGCCAGGCTCCACCGCGGGCGGCATCAAAACCACGACTTTCAGGACGCTGCTGGCCTTCGCCATCTCGCAGATCAAGGATCGCCGGCAGACGGTCATCGGCAAGCACGCCGTGGACTTGGTCACGGTGAACAAGGCCCTCACTCTGGTCATTTTTGCAGTGACCATCATCGGCACGTCCATGCTCATCCTGACCATCACCGAGGGCGGGGACACGTCCCATGCTCAGGCCTCGGGCAACATCTTCATGGACATTCTTTTCGAGACCATCTCGGCTTTCGCCACAGTAGGCTTGAGTACGGGCATTACACCCAAGCTGTCCACGCAGGGCAAGATAGTCATCTCGCTGCTCATGTTCATTGGCCGCATCGGCCCCATAGTTTTTCTGAGTGCGCTGCAAAGCCTGCGTGAGGAACCGTATTACGCATGGCCCGAGCGAAACATGCTCATCGGCTGACGCCAAGGAGGAAAACCCGGCATGGCGGCAAGAATTCAGGTCGGCATCATAGGGCTCGGCAAGTTTGGATTGGCTTTCGGCAAGGCCCTGGTCGATCTCGGGCAGGAGGTCATGGGCATAGATTCGGACATGGACAACGTGCGTCGGGCTCAAGACATCCTTACGCAGGTCTACCAGGCCGATGGCGCGGAGAAGAAGGCCCTGGAACAGCTCGGCTTCAGCGACATGACTCACGTCATGGTCAGCGTGGGGGGGTCCATCGAGGCCAGCGCCATGATCAGTCTATATCTCAAGGAGCTGGACGTGGCCAACGTCTGGGTCAAGGCTATTAGTGCTGATCATGAGAAGCTGCTGCGCAAGATCGGCGTCACCGAGGTCATTTTCCCCGAGCGATATGCCGCCAATCAACTGGCCAACAAGCTGGCTGTGCCCGGCCTCATAGAGTATCTGCCTTTCGGCCAGGACGTGGCGCTGATAGAGTTGACGGTGAGCCGCTGGGACGGCAAGACTTTGCGGGAACTGGCGCTGACCAGTAAATACGGCGTGCAGATCATTGCCGTGCGCAAGGCGGGTGAAGAGCGCTTCGGGTTCATTCCCAAGGCTGACGAGCCGTTGCGCAAAGGTGATGCGCTCGTCGTCATCGGCCAGCGCAGTTCGTTTACTGACCTAAAGTCGTAAATAGATCAGGAAAAGGCGAAAAACAGGCCCGTATGCAGAGGGCGCACACGGCCTGGAAGGCGTTGTTCCAGAAAGGAAATGGAAGCGTCGCCCGCGCAGTGCCCTGGGAAGATGATCTCGCATTCCAGAGTCTCTAATACCTCCGCAGCCTCTTCTTGCGCATCCTGACCAGCCGAGTACAGATGCATCCCACCGACGACGGCGTGGAGCTTATTCACATTCGCCAGTTCGGCCGCGTGCAGCAGGCTGTTGGCCAAGCCGCTGTGACAGCAGCCGAGCACGACCACGGCTCCGCGAAGCGTGTCCATGAGCAGGAAAGCATCGTCCGGCACGCTGTCGGGTTTGCTCGCCTCTTGGTCGAGGTAAAAGTGCGCGGTGGCCGTGAAGCGGCCGGGTCGGCGGGGAATGTCCGTGACGAAACGCAAGCCGGGAGCCAGGGAGCAGTTGTTCGATACAGGCTGCAGGCGGCCGGGGAGCAGGGCGCGGAGGCCTGCCTCCATGCCGATTTCCTTATGCTCCGAGGCCTTAATACTGAAGCGCTGCCGCGTCAGGGCGGGATGGGCCGCAATGGGGCCGGTGAACCCGGCATTCACGAGCGCGGCCAATCCGCCCACATGGTCGTAATGGCCGTGGCTAAGGGCCAAGCCGTCGATATGCGACAGGTCCAGGCCCAGGCGCCTGGAATTGTCCAGGAAAAGGCCAGACTTTCCGGTGTCCCATAACCATTTTTGCCCACCGGCCGCCACCAGCAGGCTAAGGCCCCATTCGCTGCCCAGGCCTTGCCCGCCGGAGCGGTTGTCCACCAGAACTACAAACCCTGGTTCTTGCAAGGTGACTATTTTTCCAGCGTGGTGGGCCATTTCTGCGGATCGTCCTTGAACAGCTTGTAAGTAAAGGAATCCACCAGCGCCTGCCAGCTCGCCTCGATGATGTTGTGCGACACGCCCACGGTGATCCAGCGCGCGAGTTTGTCCCCGGACTCGATGAGCACCCGGACATTGGAGGCCGTGCCGCCGTCGTCGCGAACATAGCCGGTCATGACGCGCACCTTGAAATCCAGCAGGCGCATTTCGTTCAGGGCGGGATAGGCCTCGCACAGGGCCTTGCGCAGTGCGTTGTCCAAGGCGTTGACAGGACCATGCCCTGTGGCGGCCGTGTGATGGTCTTGGCCGCGGACCTTGAGCAGCACCGTGGCTTCGGAGAACGGCTCTCCGTTCTGCTCGTGCGAGTCCAGGACCCGGAAGTTCATGAGCTGGAAGTAACGCTTGGACCAGCCCATGGTGCGGAAGAACAGCAGCTCGAAGGAGGCCTCGGCAGCGGAGTATTCGTAGCCCAGAGCCTCGCGGTCCTTGATTTCGTGGAGCAGGTCCTGCACGCACGGATCGTTCTTGTCCAGTTCGTAGCCGTAGTTCTTGGCCTTGACCAGGATGTTGCTGCGTCCGGCCAGGTCAGAGAGCAGCACGCGCTGCTTGTTGCCAACCAGTTCAGGCCTGATGTGCTCATACGTTTCGGGATTGCGGATCACGGCGCTGACATGGATGCCGCCCTTGTGGGCGAATGCCGAGCGGCCCACGAAAGGCTGGCGCAGGAAGGGTCTCAGGTTGGCCACCTCGGAGACGAAGTGCGAAATCGGCGTGAGCAGGGCCAGATTGTCCTCGGGCAGGCAGGCGCAGCCCATCTTCAGCATCAGGTTGGGAATGATGGAGCAGAGGTTGGCATTGCCGCAGCGCTCGCCGTAGCCGTTCATGGTGCCCTGAATGTGTTCCGCTCCCTGGGCCACGGCTTCCAGGGAGTTGGCCACGGCCAGCTCCGAGTCGTTGTGCGCGTGGATGCCGAGTCTGGCTTGCGGAAACCGCGCCTTTACGGCGGTCATGATCTCCCGCAACTCCGTGGGCATGGTGCCGCCGTTGGTGTCGCACAGCACAAGCACCTCGGCACCGCCCTGTAGAGCCGCATCCAGGCAGCGCAGGGCGTATTCCGGGTTGGCTTTGTAGCCGTCGAAGAAGTGCTCGGCGTCAAAGAAAAGCTCGGGTGCATGCGGCCGCAGAAAGGCCAAACTGGCGCTGATGATTTCCAGGTTGCGCTCAAGGGGAATGCGCAAGGCTTCCTTGGCGTGCAGGTCCCAAGTCTTGCCGAATACGGTCATGACCTGGGGCGCGGCTTCAACCAGAGCCTGAAGATTCGAGTCGCCGTCCGCCGTACTCTTGGGGTTGTGGGTGCTGCCGAAGGCGGCGATGCGCGCGTGCTTCAAGGAGTAGTTGCTGATCTCCTGGAAGAACTGCTTGTCCACGGGGTTGGATCCCGGCCAGCCGCCCTCGATATAATCGATGCCCAGCTCATCGAGCTTGACCGCAATACGAATCTTGTCGTCCAGGGTGAGGTTGATCTCCTCGGCCTGGGTCCCGTCCCGCAAGGTGGTGTCGTAGATGGCGACACGTTTCATGTCAGCACGCATTTGTTCCATTCTTGCCCAGCTCGAAGGCCTCATGGAGGGTGTGCACGGCCAGGGCCATGTATTTTTCCTCGATGAGACAGGTGATCTTGATCTCGGAGGTGGAGATCATGAGTATATTGACGTTCTCCTTGCTCAGGGCCGCGAAGGCCTTGGCGGCTACGCCAGAGTGGTTGCGCATGCCCACGCCGATGACCGAGACCTTGCATACGCCCGTGTCATACTGGATATCCTTGGCGCCGATTTGGGCCTTGGTGCCTTCCAGGATGCGCATGGTCTTTTTGAGGTCCGCGCGCGGGATGGTGAAGGTCATGTCCGTGCGGCCCTCGCGGCTCGTATTCTGGATGATCATGTCCACCAGGATGCCATCCTCGGCAAGAGGGCCGAAGATGGCCGCGGCCACGCCGGGCTGATCGATGACGTCATAGACCGTGACGCGAGCCTGATCCTTGTCGTATGCGATACCGGAAACGAGAACGGCTTCCATACTCTTGTCCTCCTGGATGACCATGGTGCCCGGCTCGTCGGAGAAGGTCGAGCGCACGTGCACCGGCACATTGTACTTCTTGGCGAACTCCACGGAGCGTATCTGGAGCACCTTGGCGCCCATGCTGGCCATTTCCAGCATCTCGTCATAGGTCACTCTGGACAGCTTGCGCGCCTGGGAACAGATGTTCGGGTCCGTGGTGTAGACGCCGTCCACGTCGGTATATATCTCGCACGTGTCGGCCTTGAGCGCCGCGGCGATAGCCACGCCCGAGGTGTCCGATCCGCCGCGGCCCAGAGTGGTTATGCGGCCGTGGCAGTCGCAGCCCTGAAAGCCGGCCATGACGAGCACGTCGTACTCCTCAAGCATGGCGCGGATGCGATCCGTGTCGATGTTCACGATACGTGCCCGGCAGAAATCGCTGTCCGTCTCGATGGGCACTTGATAACCGAGCAGCGAACGGGCCTTGACCCCGGCGTCCTTGAGCAGCATGGTGAAAAGAGCCACCGAAACCTGCTCGCCGGTGGTGACAAGCACGTCCAGCTCCGCAGGATCGGGTTCCTCGGAGAACTGGTTGGCCAGGGCGATGAGCTTGTTGGTCTCTCCGGACATGGCCGAGAGCACCACCACGAGCTTGTTGCCATGAGCGCGCGCAGCCAGGACCTTTTTCATGACCTGCTGCATGCGTTCCAGGCTGGCCACTGAGGTGCCGCCGAATTTTTGTACGACAATGTTCATGAAGCTGTCACGCCTCCCACATGTGTGCGAGAATATATGCTATGATCTATTTATCGGCTGATCAGGATGCCGCGAACCGACGCAGCTTCCCGTAAATCCCGTGCAAGTATCTTTCGGTGGCCTGCCCCCGTGCCTCCAGCTTGACCAGTCGACCAGCCTCGGCCGGTTGCCAAGTCAGTCGCAGCACGTCTTCTGGCAAGTCAGCAGGAGCCAGATACTGTGCCCATTCCACTACAACGAGAGTAAAGGGCGATTCCAGGCTCTCGCAATACTGGTCGTCGGGCGCCGAGCCCTGCTGCCTGTACAGATCGAAGTGAGCCACCTGAGGCCGGGTCGGGTACAGGTTGCAGATGGTGAAGCTCGGGCTGGAAACTTCGGCCTGTTCACTGCCCGGCAGGGCGGAAACCAAGCCGCGCACCAGCGTTGTCTTGCCGGCGCCAAGATCCCCTTCCAGCAATATGGCGAAGCCGGGCTCCGCGGGCAGGCCTTTGGCCAGGATGCTCCCGAATTCCAGGGTCTCCTCGGCATCGGCCAGTCGCAGCAGCATCGACATGAGTCCTAGCGTCCTCCGCTGTCGAGCAGAGTGCGCAGGACGTCTTCCTTGCCGATGACGCCCACGAGCCTGTCGCCCTCGACCACGGGCAGGGTGTGGATCTTCTTTTCCACCATGATCTGCGCGATATCGGTTATGGTCGTGTCGGGCCGCACGGTGACTGGCTTGACTGTCATGGCCTCGCCCACGGTCATGGCCGAGATCTTGCGCATGTCTTCGTCCAGCTTTTCGTAGGAACGCAAGGGGATGAAGCCGTCCAAGAGAGTGAACAGGGTCGGCATGGTCAAGGTTTTCTGCTGCGCCACCAAGTCCGTCTGGCTCAGGATGCCCACCAGTCGGTCACCCTCGACCACGGGTGCGCCGTTGATCCTTTTTTCCAGGAGTACCCTGGCCGCGGCGACGATTTCCGTGTCGGGCGTGAAGGTGATGACCTGGGTGCTCATGATGTCTTTAGCGCTGAACATGACCTTTCAGCTCCTTGATGGCTTGCGGTAAGACATGCGCGATTTCCAGCGGCATGTTGCCCCGGTAGGGGAAATCTCTGGCCAGGATGCTGCCGGCCTGCCCGTGCCATAGTATGCCAAGGCAGGCGGCATGATACGCGTCGAGCCCCCCGGCCAGCAGGCGGCCCAAAATCCCGGAGAGCACGTCGCCGGAGCCGGCCACGGCCAGGTTCGGTTCGCAATATGGCGATACGGCCTGTGGACCGTTGGCGCCGGCCACCAGGCTGGCCGCGCCCTTGAGCACGCTCACTGCGCCGGTGTTCTCCGCGAGTCGCCGGCAGCATTCACTGCGCCGAGCCTGGACTTCAGCGATATCCAGATCGAGCAGGCGCGCCATCTCGCCGGGATGGGGAGTGACAATTGCCGACTCTCCAATTTTTTTCAAGAGTTCCTTTTGGGATGCCAAAAGATTCAGTGCGTCGGCGTCGTAGACAGTGGGCAGAGCCGCGGCGGACAACCAGGCGCGTAAAAAGTTCGCCGTGTCGCCGGCCCGTCCCAATCCAGGGCCGACCACGGCGGCATCAAAGCGCGCCAACTCCGGCTCCAGCGCAGCCATCATGTTCGGCGTCCACTCCGTGCCGCTGCCCAAAGGCAGAATCATGACTTCGGGACGGGAGGCCTTTACCGCATCGGCAATGCCTGCCGGGCAGGCGATGGTGGCCAGTCCGGCACCTGCGCGCATGGCCGCCACTGCCGCGAGCATGGGCGCGCCGGTCAGGCCGGCGGAACCGCCGATGATGAGCACGTGCCCGGCGGTTCCCTTGTGCAGGCCCGGCCCTGGTTTCTCAATGAGATCCGTCAGCCCGGCGGTCATGAGCACGTGGGCGGGGGCATGTGCCTTGCGCAGCGCTCGGGGTATGCCTATGGGCCGCACGTCCAGCTGGCCGATGTACGGAGCTGCCTCGGGCTGGGCAATCCCGATCTTGGCGGCTTCGAAGGTCACGGTCAGATTGGCGCGGACCGCTTCAGGCAAAGGTCGGCCCGTGAATCCCGACAGTCCCGATGGTATGTCCAGGGCCAGCACAAAGGCCTTGCGGCCAAGATCGTTGGTCAGACGCACGAGGTTGAGCATGTCCGGCCGCAACTCGCCGCTCAGGCCCGTACCCAGCAAGCCGTCCACCACCACATCATAGCCGCCCAGGTCGCGGGCGTCGAGATCGGTCGCCAGCCGGGTCGGCACACCGGCCTTCAGGGCCAGCTCTAAATGGTAGGCTGCTTCGTTTTTGTAGTCCTGACGAGGTCTGGTGTGCAGCAGCAGTACCTCGTGGCCAAGATCATGCAGATGTCTGGATAGGGCGGTGGCATCGCCGCCGTTGTTGCCGGGGCCTGCCAAGAGCAGCACACGCTTGTTTGCCGGGCTATGGGCTTTTACGCCGAGCGCGTCGAAAAGGGCCTGCAGGGCCGCGCGACTGGCGTTTTCCATGAGCATCTCGGGCATGATGCCGAAGTCGCGTGCGCTCAGTCGGTCCCAGCCGGCCATCTCGTGCGGTGTGGGCAGGGGTGCGAACATGGTTTCCCCGCTTGGCTAGCCTTCAAGGATGACCACGGCCGAAGCTATATCCCGTCCGTGCGTCAAACTTATATGATACGTGCTTACGCCGCGGGCGGCGGCAAGCTCCAGGGCCGGCCCCGTGAAGCGAATCTCGGGCTTGCCGCTTGGCAACGCTGAAATTTCGAAGCAATGCAGGGTCACGCCCTGCCGGAAACCTGTTCCCAAAGCCTTCGAGGCGGCTTCCTTGGCCGCGAAGCGGGCTGCCACATAGGGTACTGCATTCTGCGGCATGGTCTGGATTTCGGCCGCAGTCAGGATACGCCGCAGGAAACGCTCGCCATGGCGTTCCATGCCCCGCTGGATGCGATCCAGTTCCACCACGTCCAGGCCCAGGCCAAGAATCATGCGCGCTTCGGCTCGCCTATTCGGCGAACCCCTCCACTATGGCGGCCATTTCGCGCACGGCTCGCTCCAGGCCCACGAGCACAGCCCTGGACATGATGCTGTGGCCGATGGAGTACTCACTGATGCCGGATACGCTGCGGAAGGCCTGCACATTGTTATAGTTCAGTCCGTGGCCCAAATTGACCTTGATCCCCAGCCCCTGGGCCCGAACTATGCCGGAGATGATGCGCTCAAGCTCAAGCGCGCGTTTGCGGCCTTTTGCGTCGGCATAGTGTCCGGTATGAATCTCGATGAATTCTGGCGCAATGGCTCCGGCTGCGTCGATCTGGGCCTGATCCGCATCGATGAACAAGCTGATGAGGATGCCGGCATCACGCAAAGGGGCGATGTACTCCGCAAGCTCTTTCTCGCGGCCCAGGAGGTTCAGCCCGCCCTCGGTGGTCAGCTCTTCGCGCTTCTCGGGCACGAGGCAGACCGTATCAGGTCGAGTGGCGAGGGCGATGCCTTGCATCTCCCGAGTCGCAGCCATCTCAAGATTGAATTTTGTTTGTACCGTTTGCCGCAGCAATTGTACGTCCCGGTCCTGTATGTGCCGCCGGTCCTCGCGCAGGTGGACGATGATGCCCTGGGCTCCAGCCAGTTCGGCCAAGGCCGCAGCCGTGACCGGCTCGGGCTCGATGCCTTTGCGCGCCTGACGCAGGGTGGCCACATGATCGATATTGACGGCGAGGACGGGCATTGGTGCTCCTTGACGCTTTGGGCTCGCGTTCCCCGGGGGCGTGAAGGCGGCCGCCATGGGATATAAGCCCCCGTTCGGTAAACTATGTTTTATAATCCCTATCCCTGCGTAAGTAAACCGATGGGCTTGGGTTTGCCCTCATCGAGATCCCGCGCTCCCAATCCGAACAGTTGACGTGAATAAGCGCTGCAACGTATTTGTCCTCTTTTGGGCCAGTTCTTTGCGGTGCCCAAAACATTGAGGAGACAGAATACACATGAACTTATGTATAGTGGGAACCGGCTATGTCGGCCTGGTTTCGGCCGCTTGCTTCGCCGAGATGGGCAATACCGTCTGCTGCGTGGATGTGAACCCCAAGGTCGTGGACATGTTGCGCCAGGGTAAGGTGCATATCTATGAGCCGGGACTCGAGCAACTCGTGCAGCGCAATACGTCCGAAGGACGGCTGACCTTCACCACCGATCTCGCCGAGGGTCTGGAAAACGCTTTGTTCGTGTTCGTTTGTGTAGGAACTCCTTCCAGGGCGGACGGCTCCTGCGACCTGAGCTACGTGCATCAGGTCGCCAGGCAGGTCGGCCAGGCCATGAAGGACTACAAGATCGTGGTGGACAAATCCACGGTGCCCGTGGGTACGGCTGACCAAGTCAAGGCTCTGATCGGCGAAGAGCTTGCACGGCGAGGCCTGGATTTGGAGTTCGACGTGGTGTCCAACCCCGAGTTCCTCAAGGAAGGCGATGCGGTCAGCGACTTCATGAAGCCCGACCGGGTCGTGGTGGGCACCGAAAATGTGCGCACGGCCAAGCTTCTTGAGGCCCTCTACGCGCCCTTTGCCAGGAGCCGCGACAAGCTCGTCGTCATGGGCGTGCGTAGCGCCGAGATGACCAAGTATGCGGCCAACTGCATGCTGGCCACCAAGATTTCCTTCATCAACGAGATCGCCAACATCTGCGAGCGCGTCGGGGCGGACGTGCGCGACGTGCGCATGGGTATCGGTTCGGACAGCCGCATCGGCTACCACTTCATCTATCCCGGCGTGGGTTACGGCGGATCGTGCTTCCCCAAGGACGTCAAGGCGCTCATCCGCACGGCCAGGGAGCACGATTTCACGCCGCAACTCCTGGAAAGCGTCGACGAGGTCAACGACCGCCAAAAGCTCGTGCTGCCTGGCAAGATCAGGGCCTACTTCGCCGAGCAGGGCGGGGTGGAAGGCAAGACGCTGGCTTTGTGGGGACTGGCCTTCAAAGCCAGCACCGACGATGTACGCGAGGCTCCCGCCTTGGCCATGATCCGCGCTCTGACCGCTGCGGGCATGCGCGTGCGCGCTTTCGACCCCGTAGCTGGGGCCACTGCGCGTCAGGCGTTGGGAGAGAACGATCTCCTGGAGATCAATGGCAAGGATCAATACGCGATCTTGGAAGGGGCTGACGCCCTGGCCGTGGTCACGGAATGGAACCAGTTCCGCAATCCGGACTTCGGGCGCATGAAGAAGCTGCTCAAGGCTCCCATTGTTTTCGATGGCCGCAATCTCTATCAACCCGAGACCATGGCTGCCAATGGCTTCGCATATTTCGGCATCGGCCGGAAACCCGTGGCGTCATAGAGCATTTTGCTTTTGAAAATGCTCGGCAAGCCATGCGTCGGCATGGCTTGCCGTTTGCTTCGGCGCAGGCGCAATTCACTTGCGCCGTCAGCGCCGGAGCGGACGTCTTAAAAGCAATCTGCTCTAGAATAGCGACCGGCGATGGTCCGTCTGTGCGTAAAACCATGACGGACCATCTCAAGGTCGGCTGCAAGGCTGCGCTCTCAACAGCATAAGCGCCGCCGACATGTGCTTTGATCGGTATTTTTCCGGTCTGCCGGAGCATTGCAAAGGCGCGCAATTGACAGGCCCTAAGGTCGTTCAGGAGCATTCGTGGCGGTAACCTGCTGGCTGGAAGGCAAGGATAAGTATGAGTGGAAGCCCGGCGTTCAGCTCCGAGTCAGGGATCTGAGGCAGGATCGAAGCTGGAGTTCTTGGAGGATGAGGCGTTCGTATTCAAAATTCGAGTCGTCCTGGATACCGGCTTCCTCCTCCAGGAACCTGTCCAGATGCTGCGTTTCTTCCCAGAAATCGAGCAATTCCTCGTCTCCGAGGGTCTTGATTTGCTCTTCCAACGGGTAGCTATCATGTTCCGCCATGAATTGCCCCATGCTCGGCGTCCTCCTTGGGTAGTCAGGCGGCTTTCCTGATACGGTCGTCCGATTATGCTGAAAGACATGGCGAATGGCAACTGTCTCAACTGCCTTGCACGCGAGCGGACATGACTCGCGCGTCCGGTCAAGATTGATATTGCGCAAGTTGCGCATCGCTATATGATCAAAATATCAGCAGGCGAAACCAGGCTCAATGGAGTTGCATTCACAATTGCAACCCGCTATGGTGCTTCTTAACCGACTGCATATAATTTAGGCATACCGCAGGGACATGCCAGACAATTTTTGTGAGGCCCGTCATGGAAGCAACGCAGAAAAGGCAAGATGTCGAGCTGATGCAGCTCGTGACCTTCAGTATTGGAGATGAGGAATTCGGGGTGGATATCCTTAAGGTGCAGGAGATCATCCGCACCATGGAGATTACCAGGGTTCCCCGCGCTCCAGCCTTTGTAGAAGGGGTCATCAACCTGCGCGGCAAGGTCATTCCGATCATTGATTTGCGCAAGCGTTTCGGGTTGCAGGCCAGGGGCCACGACAAGAACACCCGCATCATCGTTATCGAAATCAGCAACATGATCGTGGGTTTTGTCGTCGATTCAGTCTCCGAGGTCCTGCGCATACCCGCAAGCACGGTGGAACCGCCTCCGCCCATGGTCGCGGGGCTCGAATCCGAGTATATCAGCGGTGTGGGCAAGCTTGAGGACAGGCTGCTTATCCTCCTTGACTTGAACCGACTGCTGAGCCGTGAGGAACGTAGCGTCCTGTCGCAGGTCTAGAGCAGATTGCTTTTAAGACGCCCGCTCCGGCGTTGACGGCGCAAGTGAATTGCGCCTACGCCGAAGCTAGCGGCAAGCCATGCCGACGCATGGCTTGCAGAGCATTTTCAAAAGCAAAATGCTCTATCCGTAGCGAGTTCGTGGAGAATGCTTTCTGGCCGCCCGTGGCGCTTGCCGCGGGCGGCTTTTTGTGTTCCAACGCCTTGCCACTTCGGGCGCGGGACATACTTAATCCGGTGCCGATCATGTATCTGCCAGGAGCCCTGCGAGATTGCTGCCCAAAGAAATAAATCACTTCCTAGCACGCAAGACTGACCATTTGCGCGTGTTCAAGAGCGGCCATGGAACGCAGGCCCTCTTGGCGCAGAGCCTCGTGTCCAAAGGCGAGAACGTGGTCTTGCTCGTGCCCGGTCCGCGAGAGCTGCACGAAGTTCGCGCTCTGCTGCACCTGCTTTCCCAGGCCGGACAACGCTCCGGTCAGACCACTGGACCCGTCTGGGAGCGCTCTTGGTGCTGGTTGCCGCCCATGGAGCCCAAGGAGCCCGAAGCTGCGGCTTGGGCGGCAATATGGCCGGCGCTTTACGCCTTGGCTCTGGGCGGCAAGGGCAGGGGCGTCATCCTTACGGTGGACAACCTTCTCGCCAAATGGCCGGCGCCCAAAGTGGCCGACCTGGCCACCATGGCCCTGCGTCAAGGAGAGGATATCTCTCCGGAGATGATCCTGGAACAGGCCGCGGCCTGGGGCTACCGCAGGGAAGGCATGGTTACCGCGCCAGGCGAGATGGCCATGCGCGGCGACATCCTGGACATCTTCGCCCCTGGCTACGATCAGCCGTTGCGCCTGGAGTTTTTTGGCGACACCCTGGAGCAGATCAGGCTCTTCGACCCGTCCTCCCAGCGTTCGCGAGCCGACCTCAAGGAGGCCACGGTCCTGCCCGTAGCGCCGGCTGTTCTGGCTGGGGCTCATCCCGCCGAGGCCATGAGCTACTGGGACCATCTCAAGACCACAGGGCAGATTAACGAGCTGGTCCGCGATGAGCTACGCCGCAAGCTTGAGGGCCACAGCGGCTTTATTTTTCCCGGCCTCTATTACCCCAAGGCCGTGAACCTGAAGTCCTATTTCGCCGAGGATAGCATCTATCTGCTGTCTGGAGCTACGGAACTTCGTTCGCGCGTCGAGGAGGCGCACTGGGCCTGGCAGGAGTTCCTGGATGGCCGCAAGCGCGACAAGCGCCAGGTCGTCGCCGGCTCGACCTTGATTTGGCCCGAGGCCGAGGCGCGCAAGGTCTGGACCGAGAGTCGCCAAGTTTTGTTTGAAGACTTGGTGCTGGGCCAGAAAAAGGACGGGCTGGATCTGCCGGAGAAGTCCCTGGAGCAGTTCACGGACCTCTTTTGGCAACCCGAGCAGCGAAACCGGCCCTGGAGCGCCTTGGTCAAAGCCCTGCAGGACTGGCGCACGTCCTCACGGCAGACGATCCTCAGCTTTCATACCGAGCGTACCCGCAAGAAGTTTTTGACCTTGGCCGAGCAGGAAGGCCTGTTCTTTTCCTGCGAGCATTCCCTGGATTCCACCGGCCTTTTCGCCCTGGTCTCGCCGCTCAAGAAAGGCATGGAACTGCCCTGGGCCGGCGTGCGCATTCTATCCGAGGATATTCTCCAGCCGTCCAAGGACAAGGCCGTGGTGGCCACGGACAAATCCTTCAAGGGCATGGCTACCTATGCGGAGCTGCGGCCTGGCGATTTGCTCGTGCACCGCGATTACGGCCTGGGCAGATTTGGGGGGCTGGAACGCTTGACCATCGGCGATGTAGCCAACGACTACCTGCTCATCCACTTTGACGGCGAGGATAAACTCTTCCTGCCCGTGGACCGGCTTCGGCTGGTGCAGCGCTACCAAGGGCCCGAGGGCCAGGACCCGTCTCTCGACAGCTTGCGCGGAACTCGTTGGAAGCACACCACGGAGCGAGCGAAAAAGGCTATCGAGAAGATCGCTCAAGAGCTGGTTGAGATGTACGCCTACCGCAAGGTGGCCAAAGGATACGCATACGGCCCGATCAACGAACTCTATCCGGAGTTCGAGGCCACCTTTGGCTTCGAGGAAACGCCTGATCAGGCCAGGGCTATCCGCGACGTCATCGAGGATATGGAGCGAGCGGAGCCCATGGACCGGCTCGTGTGCGGCGACGTAGGTTTCGGCAAGACCGAAGTGGCCATGCGCGCCGCCTTCCGCGCCGTCCTGGACGGCAAGCAGGTGGCGCTCTTGTGCCCGACCACGGTACTCGCCGAGCAGCACTACCTGAATTTCAAGAACCGCATGCAGGGTTTCCCCATCTCCGTGGCCATGCTCAGCCGCTTCGTGCCCAAACCCAAGCAGAAGGCCGTGCTTCAGGCCGCTGAACGGGGGCAGGTGGACATCCTCATCGGCACCCACCGCATGCTCTCCAGCGACGTGTCCTTGCCGAATATCGGTTTGCTTATTCTGGATGAAGAGCAGCGCTTCGGGGTCAAGCACAAGGAGAAGCTCAAGGAACTCAAGAAGAACGTTGATAGTCTGACGCTCACGGCCACGCCCATCCCGCGCACCTTGCAGCTCTCTCTGTCCGGCATCCGCGGCTTGAGCGTCATCGAGACTCCGCCCGTGGACCGCAAGCCGGTTGAGACGGCCCTGGTGGAGCGCGACGCGGAAATGCTCAAGACCATCCTGGCCCGCGAGATGGAGCGCGGCGGACAGATCTTTTGGGTGCATAACCGGGTGCATTCCTTGGCCGAGGCCGAGGACTACGTGCGTAAGCTTGCGCCCGACGCCCGCATCGGCCATGCCCACGGTCAAATGCCTGAACGCCAGCTTGAGGAAACCATTCACAAATTTTGGCACGGCGAGTTGGACATTCTGGTCTGCACGGCCATCATTGAATCCGGTCTTGATTTTCCTAACGCCAATACCATGGTCGTGGATCAGGCGCATATGTTCGGCTTGGGCCAGCTCTATCAGCTTAGGGGCAGGGTGGGCCGATCGGACCGTCAAGCCTACGCCTACTTCGTCGTGCCGTCCCTGGACTCATTGAGCGACCTGGCCAAGAAAAGATTGCAGGTCATCCTGGACATGGACTTTCTGGGTGCCGGTTTCCACATCGCCATGGAGGATCTGCGCTTGCGCGGCGCCGGCAACATCCTGGGCGAAGCGCAGTCTGGGCAGATCGCCAGAGTGGGCCTGGACCTTTATCTGGAGATGCTGGAAGAAGAGGTACAGCGGCTCAAAGGTGAGGTCCGCCACGAATTGGTGGAGCCAGAGATCAATTTCGTCTTCCCGGCGCATATTCCCGAGAAGTTCATCCTCGACCCCGGCGAGCGGCTGCGTTATTACCGGGCGCTGTCCTCGGCACGCTCGGATGATGCCATGGCCGAGATCGCGGGCGAGATGCGCGATCGCTTCGGCCATATTCCTCAGGAGTTGGAAAGCTTTCTGGCTGTGCTGTCCCTCAAGCGCGCTCTCACCCAGATGCAGGTCGTGCGCGCTGACCTCTATCCGGGACGTGCCGTGCTGACCTTCCTCCAAGACAACCAGGTCGTAGCCCCGGAACAGCTCTTGTTTTGGTTGCAAAGCCGGCAATCCTGGGCGAAACTCATGCCGCCCAATAAGCTTGAGGCGCGTTTTGGAGAGAAGGATTCCATTGCCAGGGGCTTGGAGTACCTGAAAATGGAGTTGGAGCAACTGCGGCTCCGCGCACCGGCCGCCGCGAGTTCATGAACAGGCCACATCAGCCGGCAATTAAGCAGACAAGCAGTCAAGCAGGTAAATAACCGCCATGCTCAGAGCCACGCGCCTCTTGATGGCCCTTCTGGCTTCGATCATCGTCACGGCCTGTTCTTCGGACCGTAGCGAGCCAGGCGTCATCGCCATGGTCAACGGGCGTCCTATCCATCTCAATCAGTTGGAGTACAAGTATGACATCATGTACTTGGACTCCACCGATGACCTGAATCCGACGGTCAACCAGCTGCGTACTGATTACGGTACCATCCTGAGTGATCTGATTATTCAGGAGCTGATCATTCAGGAGTTGGCCGACCGGGGCCTGGAAGTGACCGATGAAGAGCTGAACAAGGCCGAAGATTCGGTGCGCAAGGATTATCCCGAGGGTGCTTTCGAGGAGATCCTGGTGGAGGAGTACATTGATATTTCCTTCTGGCGTAAGGAATTCAAGGCACGAATCTCCATCGAGAAATTCTTGCAGCAGGTGCTCCGGCCCTCCATCAAAATTGATTATACCGAGGCGGACTCCTATTACAGGAGTCACTTGTCGGACTTCTATCTGCCTTCGCGGCTCAAGTTCCTGATCATCACCGGGCCGAGCAGGGAACTCGTGCTCAAGGCCACGCAACTCTTCTCTAAGGGCGAGGCTGCGGCCGACATTGCCGCCAAGCTCAAGGAAGTTGAGGTCCGCCAACTACGGATGCGCGAAGACAGGCTGCCTGCCAGCTGGCTTAACGCCCTGGCCAACCTGGAGCCGGGCGAAGCTTCCAGCGTGCTTACCGAAGAATCCAAATTCCATCGTCTCATTCTTGTGGAGCGCAGCCCTGCCAAGGTTCTGGATCCCACGCAGGCCTATCCCTTAGTGGAGCAGGTCCTGCTGGACCAGAAGATGCGCGATGCCTTCAATGCTTGGTTGGCGCGCAAGCTTGAGGTCGCGACCATCACAATCAGCAAGCACTTGCTGGAGCAGGTCGAGGACGAGCAGGACGACCAGCCTTCCCAGGATGAGGGAGAATTCATGGGTGAGCCCCTCGAGGCTGATGCCGAGATGCCTGCGGAGGCGCCCATAGTAGGCGAGGAGCAGGAGTATCCAGATCAGATGGTGCCGGACCAGATACCAGCGGATGAGGACGATGATCTTGAATCCATACCTGTACCTGCAAAAAACGGCAGTTGACTTGAACTCATCATTTTATTGGAGAGGGATTCCCGCCCAGGTGTTGCTTGTCACCTGTGCCCTTATGCTGGCTTGCCTTCCCGCGCGCGCGACCGAGATCGTGGACAGGATCGTCGCCGTGGTCAATGGCCAAGTCATCACTTCATATGATCTCGACCGGGAACTCGCACCCTACCTCATGCAGCTAAGTGGCCGAAAGCTCAACGCACAGGACGAGCAACAGCTTACCGTAGTACGCAAGAAGCTTTTGGACAGGCTCGTGGACGACATCCTCCTGCTCATGGAAGCGAAACGACTGAACTTAGAGGTGAACGACACGGAAGTGGAGAATCACATCCGCCAGTTCAGGCAGTCCAACAGCATGACGGAAGAGGATTTGGGCCGGCAGCTGCAGCGCGAGAACATGACGCGCGAAGAGTACAAACGTAACATCAGGGAGAGCATGCTGCGCCACAGGGTTCTCTCGTTTATGGTTCGCCGGAAAGTTCTTGTGACGGACGAGGAGATTCTGCGCTATTATGATGAGCATAAAAGCGATTACACCCAGGCTAAGGAAGTCGAGCTCGGTCTGATTCTGCTTCCGCCAAACGAGGACTCGGATGGACTAGTGCAGCGGCTCGGTAAGGCTGAAATCAGCTTCGAGGAGGCAGCCAGGAAATATTCAAAGGGTCCTGGTGCCCAGAGCGGCGGAAGTATCGGCAGACTCAAGTGGTCGGAGTTGGCTTCCCAATGGCGCGAGGCGCTGGCCCAGATCCACCCGGGCGAAATAAGCGAGCCTTTCAGCATTGACGGCAATAAGGCCATTCTTAAGCTCAAGGCTATCATTCCGGGCAAGGAACGCTCCTTGGATGAGGTCAGGGAAGAGATTCGCCAGAAGCTTTACGATCCCAAGTATGCCGTCCAATATGCTGAGTACATGCAGGATCTCAAGACAAAAGCAATCGTCGATATACGTTTTTGATTAACCACTGTTAACCGAGTCTTCAAGTTGGGGGAGTTTTCAATGGAGCTGCGCGAGATTGGAACCATGTTGCGCGAGGAACGCGAGAGACGCGGCTTGGTGCTGGAAGATATCGCTCAGCAGACGAGGATCAGCCTCTCCAGCCTGCAAGGAATTGAGAGCGGCTTGAGCGAGCTGCTTCCGCATCCGGTCTATGCCAAGGGATTTATAAAAGTTTACGGCCAATATTTGGGAATGGACCTGAGCGAAGCCTTGAGTGATTTTGCAACCGGCACAACCAGCGGCCAGTATCGACCAGTGTATCGCCAGGCTGTGCCTGATAGGGAGGAGGACCATCCCGAGGTGCGCTCCCTGCGTACGGGCAATCGCATGAGTGTGGCCGCATTCGCCCTGCTTGTGGTCGCCGCTGGCGCTACCTATTGGTACTTTTCCCACACAGCGGGAAGCGCACCGGCGACACGGCCGGCCGAGTCTCAGGAGCTGGAAACGCAGCTGGTTCCGACTGCACCAGTGGATGCACCCGACGAATCCGCATTCGAACCGGAAGCCGTGGTAAGCGTCGGGTCCGAATCCACGGCAGCCCAACTTGTTGAAGCCGCTCCGGCCGCAGCCGTTGAGCCAAGCGTTGCAGCTATCGTCCAACCGGAGCCGGTTCAACCTGCTCCGGTCGAGACGCCGAAGCCGGCGACTCCGTCCCAACCGGCTCAGGCCCCGCTTGCCAGCCCAGCTCCCCAGGCTCGGGCGGCCGAGGATCAGCCTGCCGCAAGCAGCATCCTCGTGGTGCAGGCCCGCGAAACGTGCTGGCTGCAGGCGACGCACGCTGACGGAACCGTGCGCGAGTATATGCTGCAGCCCGGCGGACGTGCACGTCTGAACTTTAACGGGTCGCTTAGCCTCATGCTTGGAAACGCCGGTGGCGTGGATCTTGTTCTCAATGGCCAGCCCTACGCTCTGAATGCTCAACCAGGCCAGGTGCGGCGGCTGACGCTGCCTTAGCTGCAGCATTGCGCCAGGGGTGGCGCCAGGCAGAGATGGAATTCACCGAGCATGGACTTATTCTCAAAGTCGGTCGCTTCCGGGAATACGACCAGTGGGTGCGCCTGCTGACACCCACCAGAGGCATTCTGACGGCCTTTGCCTTTGGCGGAAGCCGCAGTCGGCGGCGTTTTTGCGGTTGCCTTGATGCGCTCAACCTCGTGCTTTTCAAGGCCCGCTCAAGCCGCAACATGGCATATCTCCAGCTTGAGGAAAGCACGCTTTTGAGCGGTTATCCTCGGCTCAAGGCGAATTTGCCAACGCTGGGCATGGCTGCCAACTGCATCAAGTTCCTGCAGGCCTTCCAGCTTGGAGTCGACACCAGCAGGGCCGTCTACGATCTCACCTTGGCGACGCTCGAGGCACTGGATGATGGCGGGGAGGATCAAGATTTTTGGCCGCTTTTCTTCCGCGCCGCCGTGGCCTTTGAGAGCGGATTTGCTCCTGATTTCAAGTCTTGCCATCTTTGCGGCAAGAATATAGAGCAAATCCCTTCGCCCGTCTTCTGCGTGGAGAGGGGTAGTGTATCCTGCCAAGTGTGCAGGCCGTCCACGGGGCTTGCCTTGCCGGCGAGTAGGGGCACCATGCGCCTTCTCTCTCATCTCCAAGCCACGGGTCCGCGGGAGTGGAGAAGCCTGCGGGTGGTTTCCGAAATCCGCTCAGAGTGCTACGAGATAGTGGACAAGTATGTGCAGTACCATTTGGGCCTGCGTCAGAACGAGCGTGGATTCCATCGGGAGTGACGCTCCGCGGCCCTAAGCACGGCAGTATCGGGGTAGAAGCATGACCTTTCAGGAAGTAATCCTGCGTCTGCAGCAGTTTTGGTCGGATTACGGCTGTGTCATCGGGCAGCCGTTCGATGTCGAGGTGGGGGCTGGAACATTCAACCCGCACACGTTCTTCCGGGTCATCGGTCCCGAGCCATGGAAAGTGGCCTATGTCGAGCCCTCCAGGCGGCCCACTGACGGTCGTTACGGCGAGAATCCCAACCGGCTGCAGCATTACTATCAATTTCAGGTCATCCTGAAGCCCTCGCCCGATGATGTGCAGGATATCTACCTGGCGAGTCTGGCCGCCCTGGGCATCGACACGGCCGCGCACGACATCCGCTTCGTCGAAGACAACTGGGAGTCACCGACATTGGGAGCCTGGGGTCTTGGCTGGGAAGTCTGGCTCAACGGCATGGAGGTGACGCAGTTCACCTATTTCCAACAGACCGGCGGAATTGATCTGCACCCTGTGAGCGTAGAGATCACCTACGGCCTGGAGCGCCTCAGCATGTATCTCCAGGGCAAGGAGTCGGTCTACGACCTGGATTGGAACAAGACCGTAAAGTACGGCCAAGTCCACCACCAGAACGAGGTGGAGCAGTCCAAGTACAATTTCGAGTTCTCGGATGCCGGCATGCTGTTCGGATTATTCAGTTCTTATGAGGGCGAGTGTCTGCGCCTGTGTGAAGTGGGCCTGCCTTGGCCGGCTTACGACTACTGCCTCAAGTGCTCACACGCCTTCAACCTGCTTGACGCCCGTGGAGCCATATCCATCACCGAGCGCACGGGCTACATCGGCCGGGTGCGCAATCTGGCGTCCCGGGTCGCGCGCTTGTACGCCACCCAGCGCAAGGAAATGGGCTATCCGCTGTTGAACACGATGCCGACCAAGGATTGATCGCCATGCCCCAGTTCGTTTTCGAGATCGGGACCGAGGAAATGCCGGCGCGTTTCGTTCCCGCGCTGTCCAGCGAGCTTGCCGCCAGCTTGTTCTCCCGCTTGGCCGAGGCCAAGATCGATTGCGGCGAAATCCACACATATGGCACGCCCCGTCGCCTGGTGGCTATGGTGGCCGATTTGGCCGAGAGCCAGCGCAGCGAGGTGGAGGAGGTCACCGGACCTCCGGCGCGCATCGCCTTCGATGCCGAAGGCAAGCTGACCAAGGCCGGCCTTGGTTTTGCCGGCAGCCAAGGTGTGCCGCCCGAATCCCTATATACAGTGGAGACGGCCAAAGGCGCATATCTGGCGACTAAGAAGGCCACTGGCGGTGCTCGCAGCATCGACATCCTGCCCGCATTATGCCAGGCGGCAGTCTCCGCTCTGAACTTCCCCAAGAAAATGCATTGGGGTAGCGGCGATTTCACGTTCGGTAGGCCCATCCGCTGGATCGTGGCCATGCTCGGCTCGGAGATCATCCGTTTCTCCCTGGCAGGTGTTGAATCAAGCAATTTGACCTGGGGCCATCGTGTCATGGGCGCGGGTCCCTTCGCCATCGCCCGCGCTGAAGACTATCAGTTGGTCATCAGGGAACAGGGCAAGGTGGTCCTGGATCCGACCAGACGCCTGGATATCATTCGCAAGCTTGGTAATGCCTCGGCCGAGGCCGAGGGCGGCAGCGTGGTCTGGAAGCAGAGTCTGCTGGAGGAGGTGGTCAACCTCGTGGAGCACCCCATTCCTGTGCTGGCCTCCTTTGACAAGGCCTATCTGGAGTTGCCGCGCGAGGTGCTGCTGACGAGCATGGAGAGCCACCAGAAGAGCTTTGGCGTGCAGGGCAAAGATGGCAAGTTGTTGCCGTTCTTCCTTACGGTCATCAACCTGGAGCCCAAGGATGAAGACTTGGTGCGCAAGGGCTGGGAGCGCGTGCTCAAGGCTCGTCTGGAGGATGCCCGCTTCTTCTGGAAGGGTGACCTGTCCAGGGATTTTGATTACTGGTGCCGTAAGCTCGACAGCGTGACCTTCCTTGGCCCCCTGGGCAGCATGGGTGACAAGTCGCGCCGCCTGGAACGGTTGTGTGGATACCTTGCCCAGCAGACCAGCCCCGAGTTGCTGCTGGATTTGTCCGCGGCAGGCCTGCTTGCCAAGTGCGATCTGGTCACGGACATGGTGGGCGAGTTCGATACGCTCCAGGGCATCATGGGCGGCATTTACGCGCGCAAGAAGGGCAAAGGCGAAACCGTGGCCCAAGCCATAGCCGAGCAGTATCTGCCCACCGGGCCGGACAGCCCGACGCCGCAGAGTTTGGCCGGCGCGCTGCTGGCTATGGCCGACAAGGCCGATACCCTGGCCGGCACCTTCGGCTTAGACATGGTTCCCACGGGCGCGGCCGATCCCTATGCCCTGCGGCGTCAGGCCCTGGGCATCTGTCGTATCGTAATCGATCATGGGCTGCGCTTGAGCCTTACGGACCTTCTGCGCACGGCCCACGGCGTTTACGGCGATGTGCAATGGAAGCTTGCGCCTGACGAGTCCTTGCGCAAGCTGTTAGATTTCTTCGCCCAGCGCATTAAGGCGTACTTTACGGCCAAAGGGCACGAAACTCTGGTCGTGGAGGCCTGTCTGGGGGCCGGCATAGACGACATCTGGGCCTTTAGCCGCCGCCTGGAAGCATTAAGCGAGTTCAGCCGTGGAGAAGGTTTCGAGCAGGCTGTGCTGACCTTCAAGCGCGCAGCGAACATCATCCGAAAGCAGGGTTCCGAGGCTGGTGTGGCCTTGGACGGAGCCTACGAAAAGAGGCTGCTGGAGAGCGAGCACGAACGGGAGTTGGCTCAGGCTATCGAGGCCGTGAGCCCTCGCTTCGATGCCTTATGGGCTCAGGACGACTACGCTTCTCTCATGAGCCTGCTGGCCGAGCTACGACCTTATGTGGATCGTTTCTTCGATAACGTCATGGTCATGGCCGAGGATCCCGCTTTGCGCCTAAACCGCCTTAATCTGCTCCAGCGTCTAGTGTCCATGCTAGGCAGGTTGGCCGACTTCAACGCGCTTCAAGTGTAATGGTGCACTCTGTCCAGCGCGTGTGCGCTTGACAGGACAAACTATAATGTGTAAGAGCCCTTTTTCGCTAATTGCCGCGAATAAAACCGATAGCGGTAGCCATATTTGAGCAGCGCGGAACAACCGAGGAGAAAAGCACATGGCAAACCACAAGTCCGCCGAGAAGAGGCATCGCCAGAGCCTCAAGGCCAATGCCCGGAACAAGGCTATGAAGACCCGCGTCAGGAACGCCGTCAAGGCCGTACGCACGGCCGTTTCCGAGGGCAACGCCGACCAGGCTTCCGTGGCCCTGACCCAGGCGACATCCATTCTGGACACGGCAGCCCAGAAGAAAGTCATCCACTGGCGCAATGCCGGCCGGAAGGTTTCCCGCCTGTCCCAGGCCGTCAACCAGCTCCGCTCCGCGTAGGCCTCTACTCTTTCAATAGCCGCCAAGCCCGCCGCTTTACCGTGGCGGGCTTTTTGCGCTTGCTTACCAAACCCGGCTGGCCCAGCTGGGTTTTTTCATGTATGCAGATGTCCAACCGGCATATCTCCGCGTGTGCCGCCCACGGCAGGCTTTTCAGGCTAACAGTTGCACCGGCCCGCCTTGGAGCCGTCAAGTGGAACAGCAGCAGATGCCAGCGACTCGCGCCGGGTCAGCGCAGGGAGGGGGATCATGGAGAAGCCAGCGAACGCAAAGAATGAGTTGCTCGCGACGGTCAAGGAGTTCGAGCGGCGGGGCATGGCCAAGGCCATGCTTGCGACCAAGGACCACAAGCATATCATTTCCAGTCTGCGCAAGCGCCTGAGCAGAAAAGACCTCGAAGTTGAGATCATGTTCAAGGAGGTAAACGGCGTCCCCAAGTTCGCGACATTCACTTTTTTGCGGCCCAAGGTCGCCTCTTTCATATTTTTCTCTTACGACGATCAGGGCAAACTATTCGTCAATCGCAAGCTGTTCAACCGCATGTATGAGTTTCTCGAATCGAGCCAGCTTGTTCCCGAGTTCAGAGAGCTCATCATGAGCGAGCAGTTTGATCAGGATCTTTCAAGCAGATAGTGTGGAGACCAAACAAGCGGTTACCCACACCCGCAGATGGTGATCTCAAGACGCGCCTTCCTGTTGTCAATGCTGGTGGATTCGGCTGCAAAGCTTGGGAAGCCTAATTAGAGCATTTTGCTTTTGAAAATGCTCTGCAAGCCATGCGTCGGCATGGCTTGCCGCCGCGTAGGCGTAGGCGCAATTCACTTGCGCCGTCAACGCCGGAGCGGGCGTCTTAAAAGCAATCTGCTCTAGATAAAGCGGCTGACTGACTGAAGCCCGCAAGCCCATGGGCGGCAGCATGCAAGTCATGCATCTACACGCGGCATGGGCTCACAACAGGCGCCTGTTTCAAGGCCGGATGCCGGGCTGTACCAAGCCCAGTATCACCGGCAGCAGTGGATAACTGGCAGATCAGTTTTCCATGAGTCGCTTACGTAAGGGCAGAAGATCGTCACAGCGCGCCGCGCCTGCAGCCCGAGCCTCGGAAGCGAAGAATTCTTCCAGTCTCTCAAACTCTTTTTGCTCGTGGTAGTCCGCTATCCTGACCTTGGAAGCATTGCATTCGCTAGGGCAGAGCAAATCCTCGTGGTTGAAAACGATTTCATTAGGAAATTGGAGAATCTCCACGTTGAACTGGCGACCGCAGGCCGGACAGCACACGAGCAAGCAACGCTCCTCACCGCCGGAATTACCTGTGTCTTGCAGAACAGGTCGAAGATCAAAAAAGCCGAGAAGTTTTAATAAGTCGTCGAGCAGCATTAGGCTTGCCATGGCCCCTCCAGGCTGTGAAACGTCCGCCAATGATGGAATTGGCCGCAGCTTTACATAATCCATGCCAAGGAACTGGCCCGAACGGCCTATGCTGATAACCTGCCGAGGCTTTTGCAATTTGAAGCGCAGGACCCGGAAGGCCTGCTCTGCGGACCTGTGCGCACTTTGATTGGTGTCCACATTCCGTCCATTGCTTGGGGAATTCAGGCGCAAAAAAAGTAGGCGGGCTGTTGAAAAAAAACTGACAGATGGCAGGCGAGGGGTGCGCATAGTATAATTCTCTGCCTGAAAAGCTCTTCATTCTCGATATATTAGAGCATTTTGCTTTTGAAAATGCTCTGCAAGCCATGCGTCGGCATGGCTTGCCGCCGCGCAGGCGTAGGCGCAATTCACTTGCGCCGTCAACGCCGGAGCGGGCGTCTTAAAAGCAATCTGCTCTAGAACAATCCCCTATAGGGCAGACGAGGCCTGGGGCGTCGTTACTCATTCCTTGAAGCTTGGGAAGGTAACGCCCATCTCGCCCATGCAAAAATGGGCTAGCGGGCAGAGACGATTCTCCGGATGAGAAAAATATAAATAAAGCCCTGTAATGGTTGAGGTTGCCTCAACCATTACAGGCTTGAAAGGTCCAGAGCGGCCTTTGCGATAGATTGTTAGAGAGCGTTACGTTTGCGCAGCAGCGGCTTAGGCAAGCCGATCTTGGACAGCTCGGCCAGGGCTGCTTCGTTGTCCCGCTCTGTTCCCTTGATGGTGACGAGCACACGGTACCAGGTAACCCCGTTGACAGGAGCCTTCTCCAGACTCGTGGCAACGCCCTGCGCCATGATTTTGCGCAGCAGGCTTTCGGCTTGGCCTTTATCCTTGAAGGATGCGGCCTGGTAGACCCATTGGCTTTGTGGGGCTTTGACGGCCGAAGCATCCTGGGCCGGCGTTTGAGGCACGGGGGCTATTGCTATCGGAGCCTCCCGGGTTGCCTGCCGTTCGGGCGCGCGCTCCATGGGCGCAATCTCGCTTGGAAGGACAGGCGGGTCTCGGCGCAGGGCCTCATGAAAATTAAGCTCCTCCGGCTGGAGCACCTTGGGCGGTTCGGCGGCGATAGGGGCGCGTCCAGAGTCGGGCATGATTTTGGCGATCTCGGGCACGGCTTGTTCCGGCCTGTAGCCGCGGCCTACAATGATGCCGAAGATGAAGACCCAGACTAGCCCGATGATTACGGCCACGCCCAATGTGACGAGCCCACCAAGCGATAACTCGAGGGTGAACTTTTTGGGTGGTCCATCGCGTCGCAAGGCCTTGAGTGTGAATCTACCTTCTTCTTGTGTGGCCATGACTATACTCCTGTGCGCAACCCGCGCGATCTACATCTGTTCCGGAGCGTTCACGCCAAGCAGCTGCAACCCGTTTCTGAGTACTTGCGCCACTGCGTCGAGCAGCAGTAATCTCGCCAGGGTGAGTTGCGACGATTCCGCACCGAGAACCTTATGCACTGAATAATACCTGTGCAAGAGCGCGGCCAACTCTCGCAGGAAGAAGCTGATGTGGTGCGGGCTGAGCGACTTGGCTGCGGCGTCCACTGCGTCGGGGAAGTGATCCATCAGCTTGAGGAGCTGGATGTCTTCAGGAGTGTCGAGCAGTGCCATCAGCTTGCTCCGATCGACGGTCGGCTGAAGAGCGAGACCCTGTTCGCGAGCCTTTCGGAACACCGAGCGTATGCGTGCATGGGCGTATTGTACGTAGTAGACCGGGTTGTCCATTGACTGCTGCTTGACCAGCTCCAGGTCGAAGTCCAGATGGCTGTCGCTCTTGCGCGTCATGAACATGAAACGCGCACTGTCCACGCCGACTTCCTTGACCACGTCGGCCAGGGTCTCGAAGGTGCCGGCGCGCTTGGACATGGAGATCTGCTCGCCGCCGCGCAGGATATTGACCATCTGCACGAGCACTACCTGCAACTGATCGGCATCCTTGCCCAAGGCCTGCGCCGCGGCCTTCATGCGCGGCACGTAGCCATGATGGTCCGCGCCCCAGATATCCACCAACAGGTCGTAGCCGCGAGAATACTTATCGGCGTGGTAGGCGATATCCGAGGCGAAATAGGTCAGCTCGCCAGAAGACCGGCGCAGTACACGGTCCTTGTCGTCACCGAAGCGCGTGGAGTTGAACCACAGGGCGCCTTCCTGCTCGTAGGCCAACCCCTTGTCCTGGAGCCATTTGATCGTGGACTCCACCTGTCCGGTGTCCACAAGTCGTCTTTCGGAGAACCAGATGTCATGGCTGACCCGGAATTCATTGAGATCCCGCTTGATCCATTTGAGGATGGACAGCATGCCGTGCTCGCGGCAGACATCCATGGCCTGGGCTTCGGGCACCTGCAGGAGCTCGCTGCCGTGGCTCGCCGCGATCTCGGCGGCGATGTCCTTGATGTACTCGCCCCGATAGCTGTCTTCCGGGAGTTCGACGTCCCGGTTAAAGGCCTGCTGATAGCGCACCCAGATGGACATGCCCAGCAGGCGCATTTGGCGGCCTGCGTCGTTGATGTAGAACTCGGTGGTCACATCAAAGCCGGCAAAGCGCAGCACCCGGACCAGGCTGTCGCCCAGGGCCGCTCCTCGGCCATGGCCGAGATGCAAGGGACCTGTCGGATTTGCCGAGACATACTCCACTAGAACTTTCTTTTTCTGGCCCACGTCCAGTGCCCCGAAACGGTCGCCTTGTCCCAGGACATCCTGCAGGATCGACTGCCAAAAGGAGGGTGCAAACGAAAAGTTGAGGAAGCCGGGCCCGGCCACCTCGATTCGCTCGATTTCGGGATGGCTGCCGAGAAGGCGCTCACGCAACTCGGCGGCCACCTCCCGGGGAGGCTTGCCGGCTTGCTTGGCGAGTATCATGGCCGCGTTAGTGGCCAGATCTCCGAACTTGATGTCCTTGGGTGGTTCAAGGCTGACGCCTTGGGGCAGGCTGAGCCCCATGGCCGTAACGGCTTCTTCGAGCAACTTCTTCAGGTGCAGCATGGATTGCATTGGCTTTCCTCGTGTGTGCGTCGAACGGGTGGAAGGGGCTCCTAGAGGGCCTCGACTTGCTCCAGGTTGGCCACGCTTAGGCCCTCGAACCCGTCGCGGTCATCCAGGATCGGCTTGAGCATGCGTGTGAGCACGCCCTTGGGACCCAACTCCACGAAGGTCCGCGCACCCATATCATACTGGTGCCGGATGGTTTTGATCCACAGGACGCTGGAGGTCATCTGCTGGCCCATGAGGCCGCGGACAGCTTCGGGATCGGTCTCGTCGCCTGCAGTGACGTTGAAGATCACGGGGATCTTGGGGCTGCGGATGTCCGCCTTGCGCAAGGCCTTGGCCAGTTCGGCCGCAGCGGGAGCCATGAGCGGGCTATGGAAGGCGCCGCTCACGGCCAGGGGGACGGCCCGGCCCTTGGCCTCCTTGACCAGTTCATTCGCCACGGCCACGGCGTCCTTGTTGCCGCTGATGACAAACTGCAGGGGCGTATTGTAGTTGGCGATACGCAGTTCCTTGCCAGTTTGTTGCGCTGCCTGGGCCACGACGGTTTCCACGGCCTGCTCGTCCAGCTTGAGAATGGCTGCCATGGCTCCTTTGCCGTCACCTGCTTCGCTCATAAGCCGTCCACGGATGGACACAAGCTCCAGGGTGTCTTCCAGCGAGAGCGCCTGGGCCGCGAAAAGTGCCGCGAATTCGCCCAGACTGTGGCCGGCAACGCAAAGCGGGTCCAGCTTTGGTCGGGCCTTGAGCCAGAAGGTCAGGTTCACGGCTGTCAGACCTGGCTGGAGTATTCGCGTATCGGCCATGTCCTTTTCTTCGCCATCCCAAAATATCTCGCGCAGGGCGTGGCCGGAGATCCGCTCGGCGATCTTCCAGACGTCCATGAATTCCTTGCCGGATTCGGCCAGGGCGCGGCCCATGCCTTTTTCCTGTGATCCTTGACCCGGAAAGAGCACGGCTTGTTTGCCAATGAATTGCACTGTAGTAATCTCCTTGTCCTGCGCCGCATCTCGGCGCCGCTGTGAATAGCCGGAATTATTCCACCAGAGAAATACTTGCAAGGGCTTGCATATGCAACGTTCGCATCATCAGGCGGGTAATCCGCCGCAATCAGCCTCACATTCAGAGCCGGACTCGCGGCAACTGACCGAAGCGGCTGCGGCCTTGGGTCGCTCGCTCGATGCTGACCAGGCCGGGAAGCTTGCGCTCTATCTGGGCCTGCTGGTTGAATGGAACAAGCGCATGAATCTCGTGGGCGCTTCAAGTTGGCGGGAAGTGCTTTCCCGCCTGGTGATGGACAGTTGGCATCTGGCCGACCATCTCGCGGAGTTGCCTTTGCCCGCCGAGCCTCGCAGTCTGGACTTGGGGGCAGGGGCCGGGCTGCCTGGCATCCCGCTACGCATTTTCTGGAATTCGGGCGAGTACCGCCTGGTGGAGATTCGTGAAAAGCGCACCATCTTTTTGCGTGTGGCCGTAGCCAAGCTGGACTTGCCGCGAACGTTTGTCCTGCGTTCCAGGGTCGAGAATCTTGGCGCGGACGCTCTGCCAGCGGATCTGGTCCTGGGGCGGGCTTTCAAGCCCTGGCCGGAATACCTGGAGCTGGTGCGGCCCATGCTAGCGCCGGGCGGCTTTGTCGTGGTCTTCGCCAACGAGGCTCCACCCGAAGGCGCGGGCAAGGACCAGGGCTTCAGGTTGGACAGAGTGACGCCGTACACGACAGGTGGCGGACAGCGTTACTTCTGGACCTTCACGCCGGATAGTGCTTCCAGGTAGCTGTCCTTGAAAATTAGTTTGGTTGCCGTCTCATCGGCTAGTTCGCCCAGTTCCATGAGCTTTTCAAGGAATTCGAGGATTTCTTCCTTGCGAGACTTGGAGCCGTCCTCAAAGTCTTCGGCCAGCCGGCCAGACTTGATATGCTCCTCAATCTCCAGGAGGCGCTGCAGTTCGTACATGCCGGATATCTCCATTGGTTGCATGCGGCGAGAAGCTTGGGGAGATTACCTTAGTCGCGGAGCATGGTCCAGGGGACGGCGACCGATGAGTGCGGGGCGACGCGCCTAATCATGGTGATAGGGGTGACCGTGCAGTATCGCCGCGGCCCGGTATAGCTGCTCCAGAAGTACGACGCGCGCCAGTTCGTGGGACATGGTCATGGGTCCAAGAGCCAGGCTCGCGGCGCAGCTGCCGCGGACCGCGTCGGACAGGCCGAAAGCTCCGCCAATGATGAAACAAGGCTGACTACCGGGGTCCTCGATCCAATGGCCCACGGTCGCGGCAAATTGGCGTGAGGTCAGGGCCTTGCCGCGTTCGTCCAGGCAAATGGGCCTGTCCTGGGAAGTCAGCTTGCCCAAGATGGCCTGGCCCTCGTGACTGGCCTTTGCCATGGGGGCCAACGCTTTCGGAGCATCCTTGAGCACAACTATTTCCAATGGATAATAGCGCGAAACGCGCGTATTATAAAATTCAACGGCTTCCCTGAAGTGAGGGGCTTTCAGCTTGCCCACGACGATGCAACGAACGCGTCTCACCAGTCAGCTCCATCGAGCCGTGGCGATTTTCCATGTATTGTCAAAGCACACCCCATGATTTAGTCTCTCCAGCGGGGAGAGTTTATTAATTCCGCTCGGCATGATCATCCGCCGCTTGGCAACCGGAGCAGGGCAGGCAAAAACAAGGTGAGGATGACATTAATGTTCCCGCCCAGGGGACACGCGCGTGCAGTATTCTGGCAAACCTTGGTTTTAGGCTTGGCCTTTGCGCTGACGCTCGCTTGTCCCGATCGCAGTCTTGCCCAGGAACTAGTGCTGAGCAACCTTGTGGTCGATAATCAAGCCGGCGAGATTCTGGTCCGTTTCGGCGTGGAAGTCGAGGGCTCGGATCGTGTCGCCGGCATCCTTAAGGAAGGCGAGTCCCTTGGGCTCTCCTGTTCGGTGTCGCTTCTGCGCGAACGTTCACTCTGGATTGATCAAACCGTATATTCGGCCGACCTGGACCTTTTTCTGCGTTATGATCCTCTAAGCAAGCAATTCACGGCGGAACTGCCGGGCAGCGAGTCGCCGATGGCCCATGCAGATCTGGCCGTGCTCCTGTCCAAAGCCTGGTCGGAAATCACTCTTGATCTCGGGCCATGGAAAGACCTGTCACGCGGCAAGGACTACAGGCTCATGCTCGAGATCAGTCTGAACAGGCTGGACGTGCCTATCTGGCTCAAGAAGCCGCTGTTCTTTTGGGATTGGGAAGCCGCGCCGACCACACACTACCAGCTTGAATTCACATACTGATCGCTGATGGCCACCGACCCAATTCTCGTCAGCAACGTTGACATGCGGGAGCGCAGAAAGCGACAACGCGAGCTGTGGCTGGCAATGGGTGCCGTGCTGTTCATCGCGGTTCTGAGTTGGGTCGAGCTTCGGTTCATCGGGGTTAACTCTTATCTCTTTCTCGTCCTCTTCAATTTCAATTTCATTCTTCTGCTCATAATTCTGGGTATTGTGCTCAGGAATGTGGTCAAGCTGGTCCTGGAGCGCCGACGCAAGGTACTCGGCTCCAGACTACGCACGCGCATGGTTTTGTCTTTTGTCTCCCTGTCCCTGGTGCCGACGCTGCTTATGTTCCTGGTTTCGGTCAAATTCGTGCAGACCTCGGTGGACTTCTGGTTCAAGGCCCAAGTGGAGAACTCCATGGAGCAGGCCCTGGAAGTAGGGCAGGCCTTCTATTCATCGAGTCGGGAACGCTTGGCCAGTCGGGCCGGACACGTGCTGAGCGAGATCAGGTCGAGGGAGTACGCCTGGGGCGGCAAGGCCATGGAAACTTTCATGCGCGAGAAGGCCAAGGAGTACAATCTGAGCCTGGTGGGTGTACTCACGCCGGAGGGCAAGGAGCAAAACTGGATTTTCGATAAGGTCTGGAAGGACGCTTGGCCTGATGCCCGTGCCACCTTCAATCTCAAGCGCCTCTCCGAGGACCCTGTATACTGGTCCTCAATGCTCACCAGTCGCGGTGCCGACATGGTCGTGGGCATCATGCCGGTGGACGGCGGCAAAACCGGCTGGCTGGTGCTTGGCGAGACCATCGGCCAGGGGCTCATGTTCAAGCTGGATCAGATCGTGCGCGGTGTGGACGAGTTCAAAAAGTTGCGCACCCTCAAATACCCGCTCAAGGTTGCCCTGTACATGAGCCTGGGCGTCATGACCGCGCTTATTATCCTTGCGTCCATTTATTTCGGTTTTCGTATGGCCAAGGAACTGTCGGCTCCGGTGCAGGCTCTGGCCGTGGGCACCCAGCGCATCGCCCGCGGCGATCTGGGCGTGCGACTGGAGGATCAATCCGACGACGAGCTGGGTTTTCTCGTGCAGTCTTTCAACCGCATGGCCATGGACCTGGAGCAGAGCCAGGACAGGCTAAAAAAAGCCAACATCCGTCTGGGCCAACAAAACCGCGAGTTGGAGGACCGTGGACGGTACATGGAAGCCGTGCTCAACAACATTACGGCCGGGGTCATCTCGCTGGACCGCGAAGGCCATATCAGCACTGTGAACAAGGCTGCCCAGGCCATGCTCGGCCTGGATCGAGGCGAGGTCGCGGGCAAGAGTCCCCTGGAGCTGCTCAAAGGCGAGTACGCCGAACTCGTGCGCGAGGTTCTCACTCAGTTGCAGACCGGCGGGCCCACTGCACAGTGGCAGCGTCAGATTAGCATCCGCCTTGCCGGACGTGATCTGAAATATCTTGTCAATGTGGTGCTGCTGCGCACGGACGAAGGTGGGGAAGCCGGCCTTGTTGCGGTGTTCGAGGATGTGGCCGAAATGGAGAAGATGCAGCGCATGGCGGCTTGGCGCGAGGTAGCCAGGCGCATCGCCCATGAAATCAAGAATCCACTTACACCGATCAAACTTTCAGCGCAGCGCCTGGAGCGCAAGTACGCAGCTCAGATAGAGGATCCGGTCTTCCGTGAGTCCACTGGAATGATCGTTCGTCAGGTCGAGCATTTGCAACAAATGGTCACTGAGTTCTCTTCTTTTGCCAAGCTGCCGGAAGTGGCATTGAAGAAAGGGCGTTTGCAGCCGTTGGTGAACGAATTGGCCGCCATGTTCCGCAACAGCCACCGGGGGATCACCTGGGAGGTGCATGTCGATGATGAGCTTCCCGAACTGCGCTACGATCCCGAGGGCATGCGTCGCGTGCTCATGAACATTCTAAGCAATTGCGCCGAGGTGCTCGAAGGTCGGCCTGAGCCTAAAGTCGAGATTCGGGTTTCGCATGACAAGATCCTTAAGTTGGCCATCATCGAGATCGGCGATAATGGCCCAGGACTGACCGAGGAGGAACGGTCCAGGCTCTTCGAGCCGTATTTCTCACGCAAGAAAGGCGGCACCGGCCTAGGCCTGACCATTGTGCGTTCCATCATCACGGATCACAAAGGCTTCGTGCGCGTGCGCCCCAATAAGCCTGAAGGCACGGTTATGGTCATTGAGCTTCTGACCCAATGAACCGCTTTCCAAGGTATTCATAACCCGTCTGTTGATCTGAATGGCAGAAAAAAGACATGACACGCACGATAATCTACGCCATAATTCTTAATTGCAGGGCATTGAGTATGCATGTAATATCCTTTTATAAGAGATACATTCGAGAGATGCGCAATGCGTGAACGCATCATTATAACCGGCGGAACGGGTTTTGTCGGCTCAGCGTTGACTCGGCACCTGTATGCTGCTGGGTACGACGTCGTCGTTGTGGCCCGCAATGCGGCCAAAGTCATCGACATGTTCGAAGGCAAAGTTTCGGCCGCTTCCTGGAACGGCATGGGTTTCACCAACTGGGAGCACTTCATTGACGGTGCCCTGGCGGTGATCAACTTGGCCGGAGAAAATATCGGAGGAGGGCGCTGGACCTCCACTCGCAAGCAGCGCATCCTGGACAGCCGCGTCTTAGCCGGTCAAACGGTGGCTGAAGCCGTGGCCAAGGTTGCGCGCAAGCCCAAGGTGGTCATACAGGCTTCGGCCGTGGGCTATTACGGTAATACCGGAGCGCGCCCCGTGGATGAGTCAGAACCATCGGGCGAGGGTTTCCTGGCCAAGGTATGCCGTCAATGGGAGCATTCATCTCAATCGGTGGAAGATCTCGGAGTACGCAGGATCATCATCCGCTCGGGCTTGGTATTGGGACAGGGTGGCATTCTGCCCAAGATGGCCAAGCCTTTCCTCTACTACCTCGGGGGAGCGCCCGGCGGGGGAGAGCAGATGGTTTCCTGGGTGCATCTGGAGGACGAGATACGGGCCATATTGTTCCTGTTGGAGAACGAGCAGGCTGTTGGCGCCTTCAACCTCACCGCTCCCAATGCCGTAAAGATGAAGACCTTTTATGCGGAGTTGGGCCGCATGCTGGGCAAGCCCTCATGGCTGAATGTGCCCAAAGGCCTGCTTCGTGCTGCTCTTGGGGAAATGGCTGACGAGTTGGTTCTTGTCAGCCAGAACGTGGTACCCCGCAAGCTGACCGAACTCGGCTTCAATTTCCATTTCCCGGATGTTACTGCGGCCCTGACCGAAATACTTGGCCAGCGGTAGGCGAGAGCCATGCCCATCCTCGGTCCCTGCATAAAACTGTTCCAGGCCCGGGATCGAGCGGGGCCGTATGCAATCTCGCTTTGGGGGGTGAAGTAGTGCCACGAGCCCGCCTTATGATCGTTGAAGACGAGGCCATTGTCGCTCTCGATATTCAGAACCGCCTACGCCTTTTAGGCTATGAGATTGTCACCGTGGTCTCCTCTGGTGAGGAGGCGCTGGAAGCAGCGGCCCGGTATTCCCCCGAACTCATCTTGATGGACATCATGCTCGATGGAGACATCGACGGCATCGAGGCCGCGGCGATCATTCGCGAACGGCATCGCATTCCTTTAGTCTACCTGACCGCCTATGCTGATGAAAAGACTCTTCAGCGGGCGAAAATTACCGAGCCCTTTGGCTATATAATCAAGCCCTTCGAAGATCGAGAACTGGGCATCACCATCGAGATGGCCCTTTATAAGCATACCATCGAGCGTAAGCTCGTGGAAAGCGAACGTTGGCTGGCCACCACGCTTAACAGCATCGGCGATGCGGTACTCACCACCGATGAACGGGGCAGGGTCAAGTATCTGAATCCGGCTGCGCTCAGGATTCTTGGCTGCGAGGAATCTCTGGCCCTGGGCAAGGACCTGTCCACGATTTTTGCGCTATACGATCCAAAAGGTGTGAATATCGCGCCAGATCTGGTGAGCAACGTCCTGGATCAGGCCCATACCGTGGCATCAACGGATATGCACACCTTGGTTACAGGGCCGCAGCGCGAAGTCCCTGTGAATATGTCGCATTCGCCCATCATTTCCGAAGGCAGGTCTGTGCGGGGCACTGTGCTCGTGCTCCATGACATCACCGAGCGGCGCGAAGCCGAATATGCCCTGCAAAAGAGCGTCAGCCAGCTTAAAACGAGCCTGGAAGAAACGGTCAACGCCTTGGCCGTGACCTCGGAGAAGCGCGACCCCTATACTGCCGGACACCAGCAGCGTGTTTCACAATTGGCTTGCGCCATGGCCCGGGAACAGGGCCTGCCCAAGGAGCGTATCGAGGGCATTCGCGTGGCGGCCATCCTGCACGATCTGGGCAAGATTTACGTTCCAGCCGAAATCCTGGCCAAGCCTACTCGGCTGACCCAGATGGAAATGGGCATAATGAAGACCCATGCCGAAGTCGGTTTCGACATCCTCAAGAATATTCCATTTCCCTGGCCGGTGGCCGCTGCGGTTCTGCAGCACCACGAACGCATGGATGGCTCTGGTTATCCCAATGGTTTGTCCGACAAGGACATCTGCTGTGAGGCGCGCATCATTTCCGTGGCCGACGTGGTGGAAGCCATGTCCTCCCACAGGCCTTACCGGGCCGCCTTGGGCATCGAAAGGGCCTTGGAGGAGATTGCCAGGAACAGAGAGCGATTGTACGATGCAGAATGTGTGGATATCTGCCTGAGCCTTTTCCGGGACAAAGGCTTTCAATTCACGTCTGACCTGCTTTGATGCCGTAAGGACAGCCAGAAGATTTGGCTGCCTCCCTGCCTGCACGGCATGTCACGGCTGCAAATGACCACTCCTTCAGGAGAAAGGCATGAGCGCGCGCATACTTATCATCGACGACGAAGAAAGCATCCGTTTTTCCTTGCGCGGCGTGCTTGAAGACGAAGGCCACGAGGTCATCGAGGCAGGCAGCGGCGAGCAGGGGCTGGAAATGGTGGAAAACCAGGGGCCGGACCTGGTCTTCCTGGACATTTGGTTGCCTGGCATGGACGGCCTGCACGTATTGGAAAAGGTACGCGAGGGTCAGGTCGATGTTCCGGTGATAATGATCTCGGGCCATGGCAACGTCGAAACAGCCGTTTCAGCCATCAAGAAAGGCGCTTTCGACTTCATCGAAAAGCCCTTGTCCCTGGAAAAGGTCGTCATCACCGTCAATAAGGCCTTGGAATTCGGCAAACTGCTGCGCGAGAACCTGGAACTGCGGGCCCAGGTGAATACCGACAGAGCGGAGAGTCTTACTGGCAACGCGCCATCCATTGTGCGGCTGCGTGAGCAGGTCGCGCGTGTAGCTCCAACTGACGCGTGGGTACTCATCACCGGCGAGAACGGCACGGGTAAGGAGATCGTTGCCCGGCAGGTCCACGCCGGCAGCCGGCGTGCCAAGCGGCCCATGATCGCCGTCAATTGCGCGGCCATTCCCGAAGAACTTATCGAGAGCGAGCTTTTCGGTCACGAGAAAGGCTCCTTCACTGGCGCGGACAAGGCCCAGGCTGGAAAGTTCGAGTTGGCTAACCACGGTACACTGTTCCTGGACGAAATCGGCGATATGAGCCTCAAGACCCAGGCGAAAATCTTGCGCATCCTTCAGGAGCAATCCTTCGAGCGCATCGGAGGGCGCAAGACCATTACCGTGGACGTGCGGGTCATCGCGGCCACCAACAAGGATCTGCCGACCGAGATTAAGGCCGGCAACTTCCGCGAGGACCTATACTACCGGCTCAAGGTTTTCCCGCTGGAAGTTCCTCCCTTGCGCAAGCGAGCGGAGGATATCCCCTTGCTCATCGAGGAATTCCTTGACCTGCTCGTCCGGGCGCACAATTTCAAGCCTCTGACCTTCACACCGGAGGCCCTGGAAATCCTTCAACGTTATCCTTGGCCGGGCAATGTGCGTGAACTCAAGAATTTCGTGGAGCGCATGCTCATCATGTACGCCGGCCAGATGGTCGGCCCGCGGGAGCTGCCTCCCGAAATAACCGGCGGCATTGATGAAGACCATGTCCTGGGCTCGGATTTGGCATGCCAGCCCGACCTGGACCTCAAGACTGCGCGTATGGTGTTCGAAACCCGTTTCCTGGAGGCCAAGCTCCGGGAGTGCAGCGGCAGCGTGAGCAAGCTGGCCGACGCCGTGGGCATGGAGCGCTCCTCGCTCTACCGCAAGCTCAAGGCGTACAACATCCAGGTCCAGGAATAACCGCGCCATTGTCCGGCATCATCCATTTCCGCTGAACTGGCTGAAGCATGACAGCTCGTTGAAAAACGGGTCGAGGCCATCACAGACAAGGGCATTCCGCGCATATTGATGGTTTGCCGCAATGGAGCAGGGGATATGCACAGGTCGGAATCGGCTTCCGGGCTTTCAAGTATGAGCGAGGCGCAGGATCAGGACATATTGCGCCGGATTGCGGAAACGGCCTGCGTGGCAATGCCGGACAAGGCCGACTTTAAGGACGCTCTGACCCTTTTACAGGCCCGCTTCGGAGAGGATGATGAACTGCTGACAAAGACCTGCGATCTGCTTCTGTCCCTAAGGGGCGGGCAGGGCTGACCGGCACTCGTGAAACTATTACCCCGCCCGTATTCGCTGCATTCTTAACCGTCCAACTCCAGCCCCACGGGGCAGTGGTCCGATCCGGGCACACCGGGTTCGATCCAAGCCCGTTTCACCGCTCCTCGCAACTCCTCTGATACGAAGAAATAGTCGATGCGCCAACCCACGTTGCGCTCGCGCGCTTTGGTGAAGTAGCTCCACCAAGTGTAATGGCCGCCGCCCGGCTCGAACAGGCGAAAGGTATCCACAAAGCCAGCGGCGACAAAACGGTCCAGCCACTGGCGTTCCTCGGGCAGGAAGCCAGAGGTGTGCGCGTTGGCTGCCGGATGGGCCAAGTCGATTTCCTTGTGCGCGGTGTTGAAGTCGCCGCAGACCACAACGGGCTTGTGCTTGCGCAGTTCCAAGGCATAATCCAGAAAAGCGTCGTAATAGCCAAGCTTGAAGCGCAGCCGCTCGCCGCCTTTCTGGCCGTTTGGGAAATAGACGTTGCACAAGTAGAAACGTTCATACTCAAGACAAATCAGCCGCCCTTCGCCGCGGAAGCGCGCATCCGGCAGGCCGAAGGAAGTGGACAGAGGCTTGCGCGTGAAGAGCGATGCCACGCCGGAATAGCCCTTGCGCGTGGCGTGCGAGTTCCAGACTCCGGTATAGCCGTCCGGGTGCAGCTCCTGCTCGGTGATCTGCTCGGGCCACAGCTTGGTTTCCTGCAAGCAGACCACATCCGCAGCGGACGCGCGCAGCCAATCCAAAAAGTTTTTGCCGGCCACGGCCCGGAAACCGTTAACATTCCAACTCAGAAGCTTCATGTCCCGCACGCCCTCACATGCTTTCCAGCGTTGCCGAGACGTCGCCGCCGTCCCAGATAAGACGTACATATCCGCCTTCCGCCAGGGCGCCGGGATTGAGAATCCGTGTCCTGCCGATGACGTCTTCGGCCCTGGATTCATGGATGTGTCCGGTGATGCACAACTCCGGCTGAACCCGTTCGATGAACTGACGCACGGAGGTGCTGCCCACGTGGGCGCCGGTGCCGATGACGTCGGTGGCCGTGCCGTGCGGCGGCGTATGCGACACGAGAACGAGCCGCTCGCAGTCGTTGATGAGTTTGTGCGTTTCGCGCAGCCACTCAGCGATGACGTCTTCCTTGGCCTCGCTCGGAGTGTTGAAGGGCGTGGGCGTGGAGTAGCCAACGCCCATGATGCCGAGCCCGGGAGCCAGTTCCAGGCCTGCGCGGTGCAGATTCAACCCGGCATCGAACAGCGCCTTGTCCGCAGCCGGCTTGTCCATGTTGCCAATCTGGGCAAGCACTCGCGAATTCACTCTCCTTACGGCTTCGACCACCGCCATGACCTCGTTCGGGCCGCCATGGTTGGTCAGGTCGCCGCTGATGATGATGCCTTCGGCTTCCCGGATGCCTGGAATGCGGGCCACGTTGCCGGTCTGCCCATGCATGTCGCCAAAGACGATCCAATACAGCCCTTTCACACTCGCCTCCTTGTTCTACTGATCCCATTTTAGCAAAAAGCCATTGGATTAGCCATATTGCGTTACGCTCGCACACCATGCTAGGGTCACTCAGCCATGACCACAAGCAAAGCGTACTTGCGCAGGGACATGCTCGCAAGGCGAAGCGCCTTGGCGCTTGACTGGGTTGATCGGGCTTCGGCGGCCATCCAGACGGCTATCACCGCCATGCCGGCCTTTGGCCGGGCGCGAGAGGTGCTTTTGTACATGGCCGTGCGCAACGAGGTTGGCACCGGGCAATTGCTGGACGATCTCCTGCGGCGCAAGATCAGAGTGCTCCTGCCACGCTGCGAGTCGGATAAACCGGGAGTCATGCATTTGGCCTGCCTGGGCTGTCGTGAGGAGCTGCTTCCTGGAGCCTACGGCATTCCGGAACCGGACCCGGGCGTGTGCGCCACAGTCGATGATTTCGCGCCGGATTTAGCTATCATTCCCGGCTTGGCTTTCGACCGTCGCGGGCGCAGACTCGGTTATGGCGGCGGCTATTACGACCGTCTGCTGGCCAGCCCGGCCCTGGCGCAGTGTCTGCTTGTGGCTCCGGCCTACTCATTTCAGGTCGTGGATGAACTGCCGGTCGACCCATGGGATCGTGCCGTGCACTGCTTGGTCACTGAAAACGACGTCATCGAGGTGGTGTCATGAGGACCTTCCCCTCGGTCCGGCATCTTTCCTTCGCGTTTCCCGATCTGCCGCAGATTGGCTGCGTCTTCGGCACGCGCATGGGGGGCGGCAGCGCCGCGCCCTTCGACCGCGCCAACATCTCCCTGGAGGTGGGCGACAGGCCCGAACGTGTATTGGCTAATCGCAAATCCATGCAGCTCGGCCTTGGGTTCGTCCATTGGCAGGAACTCAGGCAAGTGCATGGCGACGAGATGATCTTCGACCCGGACCCAGCGGATATTCGCGATATGCCGGCCTTGGAGGGCGACGGCCTGGCCACTTCCATCCCCGGTCAGGCACTGGTCATCAAAACTGCGGATTGCCAGCCGGTGCTCCTGGCACATCGTAGCGGCGCGTTTGTGGCCGCTCTGCACGTAGGCTGGCGGGGCAATGTCGCGGGCTTTCCTACTACTGGCGTGCGGCGCTTCTGCGCACACTACGGCCTGGATCCGGCCGATGTGTTAGCCGTGCGCGGCCCCAGTCTCGGGCCTGGCTCCAGCCAGTTCGTGAACTTCGAGCAGGAGTTTGGTGAGGAGTTCAGGGACTATTACAATCCGCAATCTCAAAAGATGAATCTCTGGCAGCTCACGCGCGACCAACTTGTGGCCGCCGGAATTTCGGCCCGAAATATCTTTTCCCTGGATATGTGCACCTGCGCCTTAACGGACTTTTTCTTTTCCTACCGTCGCGAGCGACCCACGGGCCGCCAGGCGAGCCTCATCTGGATCAAGTGGAAGCCCTAGGATTGTTAACGCTATCCAAGTCCTCAATTAGCGCAAACACGAGAAAGCCGAGGCACATCACATCCAGCTTATCGCGCCGGATGCAAACTCGCCGGTATCCTTTAAGTCTCCTGAATAGACGCGCTACTTCATTGCGCTTCTTGTACAGCTCTCTCTGTCATATTCCCATGGTTTCAGTCGGTTGGGATGTGGAGCAACCAGGGAATACAGCCCAAATTTCGGCTCAACTGCCTTCTTTCATTGCCTTCATATGCTCTATCCATGATCAAGCGACATGAATCAGAAGGTGAACCGCCCAACTTCATCAACAGATGTCTGCCCTCAGGGCGTCACCGCGTTGCCGAGCGAGAGGTTCTAGAACAGTGTTAACACGCTTTATCTGCACGGGAGTGGTGAGACCCCTTTTTCTGTCCGCGTCGGGGGACCAAAAAATGAAAAGTGACAAAGCGGTGCGCAATTTCTGTTTCTTGACGCTCCAAAATAATTGGCTTAACCACATCGGGTTCCTGAAAGCGCGGCAGCTCAGGCCTTCGCGCCGTGCACATGGACAAAATGAAGGCTTCCTTTCGTCAGAAATTTTTCGCAACTTGCCCGCTCGCCGAGCGGCAAGTCATACATCGATAAAGCCACTCGCACGGAGTCGTTGCGTTGAGCAATAAGAACCAACCAATTAAGTTGAAGATCAAGTCGGGGAACGTTGACAAGTTTCAGCCGTTCCTGCAGGCCATGGCCGCCAAGGGTGAACTCAACGAGGTTCTCAAGAGCCGTGTCGAGAAAGCCGTGCTGCTCATGGATGAAGGCACGCAACTCTATCCCAACGGCTTTATCAAGACCGACGACCTTGAGGCTATCTCCACGGAATTTGCAGACACGCCGCCCGAGGCCATGGAGAGTCTGGAGCGCGAGTTCACCGTGGCCGGTCGCATCGTGGCCATGCGCTCCTTCGGCAAAGCCGCCTTTTTTCACCTCCAGGATCCCACGGGCCGCTTGCAGGTTTTTGCCTCGCGCGATGACCTGGGGGAGGATGCCTATCGCGTATTCAAGAAGCTGGACATGGGCGATCTCGTCGGTGTCCGTGGAACGCTTTTCCACACCAAGACTGGCGAGCTAACCCTTAAGTCCTCGCAGATCACCCTTCTGACCAAGTCCCTGCGCCCGCTGCCCGATAAGTGGCACGGACTCAAGGACGTGGAGATGCGCTACCGCCAGCGCTATGTTGATCTCATTGTCACGCCCAGAACGCGGGAGATATTCCTCAAGCGTACCCAGGTCGTGCGTGAGATGCGCAATTTCCTGGACCGGGAGGGCTTCATGGAGGTGGAAACACCCATGATGCAGCCCATCCCCGGCGGAGCGACGGCCAAGCCCTTTGAAACGCATCATAATGCGCTGGACATGAAGCTCTACATGCGCATCGCGCCCGAGCTTTATCTCAAGCGCTTGCTGGTGGGCGGCTTCGAGAAGGTTTACGAGGTCAATCGCAATTTTCGCAACGAAGGCATCTCCACCCAGCACAATCCTGAATTCACCATGTGCGAGTTCTACTGGGCATACGCGACCTTCGAGGATCTCATGGATCTCACGGAGCGCATGTTTGCCCACATCGCCCGGCAGGTGACCGGAAACACCGTAGTGGAGTACCAGGGGCAGCAGATCGACCTGACGCCCGGCAAGTGGGCCCGAGTACCCTTTCTGGAGTCCTTGCGCACCATAGGCGGGTTGTCGCCCGAAGTGTACATGGATATGGCCAAGGCCAAGGCCCTGGTACGCGAGCGCGGGGAGAAGGTCTTGGAGAGCGACAAGCTTGGCAAGGTGCAGGCCATGCTTTTCGACATGTTCGTGGAGCCGAAGCTCGTGCAGCCGCATTTCATATACCATTATCCCACGGATATTTCGCCCCTGTCGCGGCGCAACGACCAGGACCCGACCATCACCGACCGTTTCGAGCTGTTCATGTCCGGACGGGAGATGGCCAACGCCTTCTCGGAACTCAATGACCCCGTGGATCAGCGCCTGCGCTTCATGGAGCAGGTACAGGAAAAGGAAGCCGGCGACGAGGAGGCCCACTACATGGACGAAGATTACGTTCGAGCCTTGGAGTACGGCATGCCGCCGGCTGCAGGGCAGGGCATCGGCATTGACCGCCTGGTTATGCTGCTTACCGATTCGCCATCCATTCGCGAGGTCATCCTGTTCCCGCTCCTGCGCCCGGAAGCATAATTCATGAATTTCGAGCTATTTATCGCCCTGCGTTACCTGCTGGCTCTGCGCAAGCAAGCCTTTATTTCCGTGATTTCCTTGTTCGCGGTGTTTGGCGTGTGCCTGGGAGTGGCTTCGCTCATTGTGGTCATGGGAGTCATGAACGGCTTTTCCACGGACTTGCGGGACAAGATCCTCGGAGTCAACGCGCACGTCATCGTCATGAATGCCCATGGTGCCATGACCGGAGCCGACGAAATCGCGCGGCAGGCTGCGGACGTTACGGGCGTGACCGGGGCCACTCCTTTTATCTATTCCGAAGTCATGGTTTCCACTCCCCGCGGCGTTAAGGGCGTTGTCCTGCGCGGCATCGAGCCCGAGAGTTCGAGTAAAGTGCTCTCCCTTTCCAAGGACATGCTCGCCGGCAAAGTTGAGGATCTGGATCGGGAGGATACACATCCCGGCATAATCGTAGGCCAGGAGCTGGCCGCGCGTCTGGGCTTGAGTGTGGGCAGCATGGTCAACCTCCTCTCGCCCACGGGCAGCAAGTCGGCTGCGGGCTTCATGCCCAAGGTCAAGTTCTTCACCGTGACGGGCATTTTTAAGACCGGCATGTTCGAATATGATTCGAGCATGGCTTATGTAAGCCTGACTGCGGCACGCGACTTGCTGGGTTTCAGTGGGGATGTCGTCTCGGGCATTGAGTTGCGCCTGGCCGATGTATACGCCGCGGAGCACGTTTCACGGCAGGTCGAGAGCTCACTTGGAGGATACCCGTTTCTGGTGCGCAACTGGATGGAGATGAACGCGAATCTTTTCGCAGCACTCAAGCTGGAGAAGACGGCTATGTTCATCTTCCTGGTGCTCATTGTGCTCGTGGGCTCGTTTTCCATCATCACGACGCTGGTGATGCTTGTAATTCAGAAGACGCGGGATATCGCGGTGCTCATGTCCATGGGCGCAAAACCCCGGGAGATACAGCATATTTTTATGCTCCAAGGCACGACTATTGGCGTTCTAGGTACGCTCCTGGGCTATCTTCTGGGTGTGCCCGTAAGCCTGCTGCTCAAGAAGTATCAATTCATCGAACTTCCCCGGGACGTATACCCTGTGGACTACCTGCCTGTGCGGCTTGAGCTGTTGGATATGACACTCATCGGGTTGGCGGCCATGGGGCTTTGTTTCGTCGCAACGCTTTACCCGGCGCGAAAGGCCTCGCGGCTCAATCCCGCGGATGCCCTGCGCTACGAATAAGACATGCCTGATACTCCGCTCTACCAGCTTCGTGAGGTGGGCAAGGAGGTCGCGGGTCCGGCCGAACGGTTGGTCATCCTGCGCCGCATCGACCTGAGCGTGAAGGAAGGCGAATCCGTGGCCATCCTCGGCGCTTCGGGGTCGGGGAAGACCACGCTCCTGCACCTCCTGTCCACCCTTGATACTCCATCCTGGGGAGAGATCACCATGCGTGGTCGCAACCTGGCGGCTCTAAGTGGCGAGGCCAGGGCTCGGCTCCGCAACCGCGAGATCGGGCTCATCTTTCAATTTCATCATCTGCTCCCGGAGTTCAATACTCTGGAGAACGTGGCCATGCCCGGCATTATCGGCGGCATGCCCAGGCCCAAGGCCTTTGACTTGGCCAGGGAAGCTTTGGTGCATGTCGGCCTGTCCGAGCGCACGAACCATCTGGTGACGACCCTCTCGGGCGGCGAACGACAGCGGGCAGCCATTGCCCGCGCCATTCTCATGAAGCCTCAAGTCCTGCTGGGCGACGAACCTAGCGGCAGCCTGGATGAAGCCAATGGCGAGAAGATTGCCGAATTGCTGCTGCGTCTCAATCGGGAACTCGGCATGACGCTGGTTGTGGTCACACATAACCAAGGCCTTGCGCAACGTATGGATAGGCGCCTGGAATTGCACGCAGGGGAGTTGCATGCCCAAGCGTAGCATTCGTATCCTGTGCGCCTTGGCGGCCTTTTTGCTTCTGGTGCTGGCTCCGCGTCCGTTCTGGGCTCAGGCGCCGCGCGGGGCCAAGATCCTCGTGCTGCCTTTCGAGATCAACGCGAGCAGCGAGCTTGGGTATCTCAAGGCCGGGCTCCCTCAGCTTTTGCGGGATCGCCTGCAGGCCATGGGATTTGAGTTGATCTCCTTTGCGAAGATGGATGAGGCTATCCGGACCCTAAGCTCGGAGTATCTGGATATTCAGACCGCTCAGGACCTGGCCCTGCAGACCGGAGCCGAGTTCGCGGTCTATGGCAGTTTCAGTCAGGCAGGCGAAGCCATCAGCGTGGACGCTCGCCTGGTGGACGCTTTCGGCCTCAAGCCGGTTAAGCCCATCTATGTGGCCAAGCAGGGACTCATCAACGTGCTCCCGGCGGTGGATGAATTGGCCGAGAAGATCAGGCTGGAGCTGCTCAGCAAGGATGTCATCGCGGAAGTCGCGGTCCGAGGGGACAAGTTCATCGACAAAGAAGTCGTCCTCATGCGCCTGACGGTGCAGAAGGGCGATATCTATGATCCTGCCAAGGCGGATAAGGATCTGCGGCGGATATTCGACCTGGGTTATTATGAGGACGTGCAGGTAGCCCTCGAGGATGTGCCGGGCGGCAAGCGCATCGTCTACATCGTTACCGAAAAGCCGCGCATCGGGACAATCGACGTGGAAGGCAACGATGAACTCGATGACGACGATATCACGGAGGTCATGACCACCAAGACCGGCTCGGTGCTTAATCCATCCATCTTAGCCGAGGACCTGAACAAGATTCGCGAACTCTATCGCAAAGATGGCTATTATAAGGCCGACGTGCGTTACGAGGTGGAGGCTCCTGCTGGCCAACAGGCTCGGCTCGTGATTTCCGTTAATGAAGGCCGCAAGCTGTACATCCGCCAAATCGCCATTGAGGGAGCCAAGGAACTGGACCCCGACGATATTAAAAGCGATCTTGCGCTCACGGAGCGTGGCCTGTTTTCCTGGATCACCGGGTCGGGCGTGCTCAAGGAAGAGCTTTTGGAGCGGGATACCGCAGTTATCGAGGCTTACTATGCCAACCGAGGCTTTTTGCAAGCTACGGTGGGCAAGCCTCAAGTCGAATTCCGCGATGATGGCATCTACATTATCTATCAAGTTTCCGAAGGTCCTCGCTACACCGTCTCCCACGTGAGCTTCAGTGGCGATATGTTGGTGCCGGAGGATGTATTGCGCGCGCGCACCAATTTGGATGATATTGCCGAGAAGGGCGGCTATCTCGACCGCTCGGTCATGCGTGAGGACATGCAGCGGCTCAACGAGTTCTACATGGACTACGGGTATGCCTTCGCGGATACGAACGTGGACGTTATACCGGATCCGGCGGCGAAGACCGTGGCAGTGACGTATATCCTGGACAAGAATCAGAAGGTGTACATCCGTCGTGTGCTCGTGGAAGGCAACACCAAGACTCGCACTAACGTAATTCTGCGTGAGATGCGCTTGGGTGACGGCGACCTCTTCAGTGGCAGTCAAATCGCTCGATCCAATGAGCGTCTGGTAAAGCTGGACTTTTTCGAGTTGGCCGACGTAGAAACCGTACCCACGGGCCGCGACAGCGAGCTTGACCTGAAGGTCAAGGTAAAGGAAAAGCCTACGGGGATGCTTTCCGCCGGCACCGGCTACTCGACTTATTCGAAAGTCTTCGTGTCTGCCTCCATCCAAGAGCGCAACCTGTTCGGCAAGGGGTACAATCTCGGTCTGACGAGCAGCTTCAGCTCGAAGGATACGTCCTATACCTTGTCTTTTACAAATCCCCACGTATACGATACCACCCTGAGCGCCGGCTTTGACTTGTACAAGACGGACGTGGAATACCTGAGTTATGATAAGGAAACCACGGGCGGGCGGTTGAGGTTCGGTTGGCCGCTGGGGGAATACACCCGTTCCACGGTTTCGTATCGCCTGGACAAGTATATCATTGATGAGATTGAGGACGATGCCGCCAACCAGATCAAGGAACTCGAGGGCGAGAACTGGTCGAGCGTGGCCGGGCTCACACTGCGCCGGGACACGACTAACCGGCCGTTCAATCCGAACAGGGGCACGGATTCGGCACTCTATCTGGAGTACGGCGGCGGCTTGATAGGAGGAGATGACCATTTTATCAAGTGGGTCGCAGACTACAATTATTACTATGGTCTTTGGTGGGATACGGTTTTTCATCTTCGCACCGCCGTCGGCATGGTTTACCAGAACCTGAATGATGAGAGAGTGCCGGCCTTCGAGCGCTTCTATTTGGGCGGCATCAATTCATTGCGAGGCTATGAGGGGCGGCATGTTTCGCCCCGGGATACCGAAACTGACGACTTCATCGGTGGTGATAAAGAGTTCATTGCCAACCTGGAGTATGTCTTCCCTGTCAAGGAAGATTTCGGCTTGCTCGGCGTGCTCTTCTTCGATGCAGGCAACGCCTGGAATGACGATGAGTTCTTTTTCGAGCAGGCGGACTCCAGTGAAGAGCATTTGACGCTGGGGCTGTACAAAAGTGTGGGTCTCGGCATCCGCTGGCTGTCACCAATCGGACCGTTGCGCCTTGAATACGGTTACCCGTTGGACAAGCTCAAGGACAGTTCCGAAAATGGTCGTTTCGAATTCGCCCTAGGTACTACCTTTTAAGCGTTGTCCCGGCGCAGGGATCAGCAACAGGCAAGGAGATGTTTGATGAAATGGATCATCGCGTTGACCATGTGCGCCTGTCTCCTGGGATCGGGCGTTGCCCCAGCCCAGGCCGAGGTCAAGATAGGTATCGTTAATATCCAGGATGTCTTGGAGAAGTCCGAGCCAGGCCAATCAGTCATGGCCGAGTTCAAGGGCAAGGCCGACGAGGTCAAGAAGGAACTGGAAAAACGCAAGAACGAACTCGAGAAGCTTCGGGGTGAAATGGAGAAGCAGAGCCTAGTCTTGTCTCAAGATGCGAAGCAGGACAAGGAGCTTGAGTTTAAGCGCAAAGTTCGCGACTACCAGGACTACGTGCAGGTCACTCAGCGCAATCTGCAAGTTGAAAACGATAAGCTGAGCAAGCCTATCATGGAAACGCTTGGAGAGGTGCTCAAGGACTTTGGCAAAAAGAACAAGTTCACCATGATCGTCGACGTGAAGACGCCCGGCGTCGTCTACACGGACGAAGCTAATGATGTCACCAAGCAGGTCATTCTCGAGCTGAATAAGGCCTGGCGAGAGCATAAAAAGAAGTAAGGGCCAGTTATGAAGGTGAAGCTGTCGCAGATGGCCGAGCAGTTCGGCTTGCGCCTGAAGGGCGCCGACCGGGAAATCTCGGGTATCAACACGCTGGAAGCCGCTGGGTCCACGGAGTTGAGCTTCCTAGCCAGCAACAAGTATCTTGACGCTTTGGAGAATACCAAGGCCGCCGCAGTCATTCTCGAAGAGGCGCATGCGGATCGGGTACAGAGTGCGCTCATCAGTACAAACCCCTACTTGTCCGTAGCCCAGGTGGCCAAGCTTTTCGACAAGCCCCAAGGTGAATTTCTGGGGCATAGCGAGTTGGCCTTCGTGCATCCCCAATCCGAGGTGGACGCCACGGCCACGATTTACCCCTTCGCGTATGTAGCCAGGGGAGCCAAGATCGGACCTGAGTCCAAGGTCTATCCCTTTTGCTATGTGGGTGAGGATGTGACGCTGGGCAAGTGCGTGACACTGTATCCGGGCGTGACACTCATGGCCCGGACGCAAGTGGGCGACGGATGCCTGATCCATCCTGGCGCGGCGCTTGGCAGTGACGGGTTCGGTTTTCTTCCCGGACCCACGGGCCTGATGAAGGTTCCGCAGATCGGCACTGTCAGTATCGGGAATGATGTGGAGATCGGCTGTAATACAGCTATTGACCGGGGATCACTGGGGCAGACGAGCGTGGGACATGGCACCAAGATCGACAACCTTGTGCAGATTGCCCACAATGTGCGCATTGGTGAGCATTCCATCCTCGTGGGCCAAGTGGGCATATCCGGCAGCACCAAGATAGGTAGCTGCGTGCAAATCGGCGGTCAGGCTGGCTTGGCCGGGCATCTTACCGTGGGTGATGGCGCGCGTATCGGCGCCCAGTCCGGTGTCATGCAGAACATAGAGGCTGGCAGCGAGGTGCTTGGCAGTCCCGCCGTGGAAGCCAAGAAGTTCTTTCGTATCGCTGTGCAGCAGACAAAGCTGTCCGATATGAGCAAGCGGCTCAAGGCACTCGAGAGTGAGATAGAGCAGCTCAGACGCATGTTGGAGCAAGGAGCAAGCCATGGTGAATGAGGTTGCCGGCGGCGTCCCCTTCCTGGATGTCCGCAAGATCATGGAATTTTTGCCGCACAGGTATCCTTTCCTGCTCATTGATCGTGTGCTGGAGCTGGTCAAGGGCAATTACGTGACGGCGCTCAAGAACGTGACTATCAATGAACCTTATTTTCAGGGGCATTTCCCCGGATTGCCGGTCATGCCGGGCGTCCTGCAATTGGAAGCCCTGGCGCAATCAGCCGGCATGTATATCATGAACACCTTCGAAGGAAAGTTCGAGGGGAAAGTCTTTGTCTTTACCGGGATGGAGAAGATCAAGTTTCGTAAGCCGGTGGTGCCTGGGGATCAGCTTATCCTTCGGTGCGAGAACTTCCGTCAGAAACTCAACCTATTCAAGATGAGCGGCAATGGCACCGTCGACGGCAAGATTACTGTCGAGGGTGAAATGACCGCGGCGCTGATTGCTCGGGAGGATCTATAAGTGTCTGCCACTATTCATTCCACAGCGCTCGTTCACTCCGGCGCGGAATTGGCCGATGACGTGGTCGTCGGTCCCTATTGTGTGATCGAAGATCATGTCGTCATCGGCGCGGGCACTCGCCTGGACGCATACGCTCATGTCAAGGCTCACACTCGCATCGGCAAGAACAACCGAATTCACTCCTTTGCCTGCTTGGGCGGCGAGCCCCAGCATCTGGGTTGGAAGGGCGAGGACACATACGTCGAGGTTGGGGACAATAACGTCATCCGCGAGTACGTGACCATTCACCGCGGCACTGTGCACGGGCTGGGCTACAGCAAAGTGGGTTCCAACTGCATGCTTATGGCCTATGTACATATCGCCCACGATTGCGAAATCGCGGACGGCGTGCTCATGGCCAATGCCGCCAGTCTGGCTGGCCACGTGACCGTTGGACGCAAGGCTATCATAAGCGGTATGAGCGGCGTGCATCAGTTCGTGCGCATCGGTGAATTTGCCTTCCTTGGCGCCATGGGCGGCTTCAACCTGGATGTGCCTCCGTATACTCTGGCCACAGGTGTAAGAGCCAAGCTGCACGGCCTCAACCTCATCGGCCTCAAGCGCAATGGATTCAGCAGTCAGACCGTCGTGGCGCTCAAGAGCGCCTATAAGATGATCTGGCGTTCGGACATGATCCGACAGGAGGCGCTAGAAGAGGTGGTCAGCGTTATGGGAGACTATCCTGAAGTCATGCGCCTGGTGGATTTCATCAAGGCAAGCCAACGCGGTGTGACTCCGCACGCTATAGGCAAATCCGCTAATAATAATGATGAGTAAATGACCATGGCCGACGCCTACAGCGGCAAAGGCACCCTCGGCCTCATCGCCGGTGGCGGCCGTTTTCCATTCCTCATCGCCGACGGGGCGCGCAAGAGCGGTCTGCGCGTGGTTGCCGTTGGTTTTCGGAGCAATACCGACCCTGGGCTGCCTGCCTGCGTAGATGAGTACCAGGAGTTGCGTCTTGGGCAGCTCGGCAAGCTCATCGACTTCTTCAAGTCACGTGGCGTGGACAGGGTGCTCATGGGCGGGACCATCAACAAAGCCAGAGCCATGGACATCATCCCGGACTTCCGTGGCGCCAGGTTGCTACTCAAACTCGGGGGCAAGGGAGACGACGCGCTTTTGCGTGTCATCAGCGACGAGTTGGCCTCCGAGGGTATGCCCGTGCGACGCGCCCATGAACTTATCCCGGAACTGCTCATGCCCGAAGGCTTCCTCGCAGGTCGTCGGCCAAGCACCGAAATCATGGCGGATATTCGTTTCGGCTGGTCTGTGGCCAAGGAACTCGGCCGCCTAGATATCGGGCAAACCGTTGTAGTGCGCCGCCAAGTCGTGGCTGCGGTGGAGGCTCTGGAAGGCACGGACAATGCTATCCGTCGGGGCTGTTCCCTCGCTGGACAAGGGGCGGTGGTAGTAAAGGTTTTCAAACCAGGGCAGGATGAGCGCCTGGACCTCCCCTCGGTGGGGCTGACCACCATTGAAACCATGCGCGATGCAGGCGCAGCCTGTCTGGCCGTGGAAGCCGGCCGGAGTTTGTTCTTCGACCGCGAACAGGCCCTTTCGGCCGCCAACCGGGCCGGCATCGCTGTTGTCGGCGTCAGCGACAGCCTGCTGGCCGGCGACTGAGATTCCTGTTTTTTCCCTCCTTGCCCTTGCCAATACCCTTTGCGGGGCGCATTTGAACTTCACACCACTTTCATCTAAGTTGTTTTTCTTTTTACGAGAGAACGCGGAGGCCACGGGCTCCGCTACACAGAGGCAGCAATGAGCCACATACTTGGCGTGAAGTTCAAGGACTACGGTCAGACATATCATTTCTTTTCAGGGGCATTCGTTGTTTCACCGGGCGATGCGGTGCTCGTGGAAACCGAGCAGGGCCTGGGATTGGGCACGGTCGTGGATGTATCGGAAGCTTTGCCTGAAGGCTTGGACTCCGAGAGCGTCAAGACCATCTTCAAGGTTGCGGGGGAAGAAGACGTAAAGACCGCGATGGAGAACGAGGCCCTGGCGAAGGATAGCTTTCGTTATTGCCGAGGGCGCATTCGCGAGCGCGCGCTGGAAATGAAGCTCGTGGATGTGGAAGTCTTCTTCGACCGAAGCAAGTTGATCTTCTACTTCACCGCGCCAGGACGTATCGATTTTCGCGAGCTGGTCAAGGATCTTGTGCGGGAGTACCGCACGCGTATCGAATTGCGTCAGATCGGCGTGCGACACGAGACGCAAATGATCGGCGCCGTGGGCAACTGTGGTCAAGTTTGTTGCTGCCGGCGGTTTCTGCGCAAGTTCGAACCCGTGACTATCAAAATGGCCAAGGAGCAGAATCTTTTCCTAAATCCGGCGAAGATATCCGGCATCTGCGGCAGACTGCTGTGTTGCCTTGCCTACGAGCAACAGAACTACGAACACTTCCAGAAGCAGTGCCCCAAAACTGGTAAGAAGTTCCAGACGACTTTTGGTACTGTCAAGGTGCTGCGTACCAACTTTTTCCGTCAAACCGTGTCCATCCTGCCTGAAAGCGGAGATGAACAGGAATTGAGCGTGGAAGAATGGACACGCATCATCGTCAAGGCACAAGATAAGGAGCTGGAACAGGCCACAAGCCAAGCCATTAGCCCATCCCAGGGCGCACAGGTCGATACCGAGAGCGTAGCGCAAGAGGATTTGGCGGGAGATGATGCAGAAGCGCTCTTGGATATTCCCGAGGACGCCTCGGATGCCGACGGAGAGCAGACAGCTGAGGCCAAGCCAGGTGTATCTCGCCAGGGTAAGGCTCAAGGCCAGCCGCAGCAGACCCAAGCCCAGGGGCAGGAGCGCAAAGGCAAGTCGCGACGGCGGCGCAGGCGCAAGCCCAAAGGCAAGGGCTCGGATCAAGCTGAGTAGCATCCACCGGCGCCCGCAAAAGCGGGCGCTTTCCGTGTTTGTTGCCAAAGGCATGGACGCCTTCAGTAAACGAGCTGCGTGGGCCAGGACGCCTGTCAGGTATGAAAGCCGCGAAGCAGCCAGGAGCCATGCTGAAATCTGCTTGCCTGCTGTGAAATTGAACAGATACAGGATGACCTTTTCAGCAGTTTGATACGAAGCCCTGCAAGTCGTACGGAGGAGCACGTTGGACCGTTTTTACATCACCACGCCAATCTACTACGTGAACGGCAGTCCTCACCTGGGTCATGCCTACACAACGCTGGTCGCTGATTCCTTGGCCAGGTTTCATCGGGCCATGGGTCAGGAAACTTTTTTTCTTACCGGCACGGACGAACATGGCGACAAGATCGTGCAGGCTGCGGACAAGGCTGGGACCACTCCACAAGCTCTGGTGGACGCTAACAGCGCCGCGTTCCGCGAGCTGTGGAAGCGCTTCGGCATCACCAACACCGGCTTCGTGCGCACCACGGAAGAGCGGCACAAGCGTTGCGTGCAGGCCATCTTGCAGAAGGTTTTCGATGCCGGCGACATCTACCATGGTGAGTACAGCGGCCACTACTGCTTCGGCTGCGAGCGCTTCCTGACCGACAAGGAGTTGGTGGACGGCAAGTGCCCGGATCACCAGATCGCTCCCGAACTTATCAGCGAGAAGAATTACTTCTTCCGTATGTCTAAGTATCAAGGCTGGCTGGCTGAGCACATCAAGGCCAATCCCGGCTTCATCCGGCCGCAACGCTACGAGGCCGAAGTGCTCAGCATGCTTGAGGGCGGAGTCTTGGAGGACCTGTGCATCTCGCGTCCTAAATCGCGGCTGACCTGGGGCATCGAGCTGCCTTTTGATACGGATTATGTGTGTTACGTCTGGTTCGACGCGCTGCTCAACTATGTCTCGGCCCTGGGCTGGCCCGAAGGTGAGGATTATCGCGCCTTCTGGCCCGCGGTCGAACACCTGGTGGCCAAGGATATCCTCAAGCCGCACGCCGTGTTCTGGCCCACGATGCTAAAGTCCGCCGGACTCACGCCCTATAGGCATCTCAATGTGCATGGATATTGGCTCGTGCGCGATACCAAGATGTCCAAGTCCCTGGGCAACGTGGTCGACCCCCTGACCATGGCGGACAAATACGGCCTGTCCGCCTTCCGTTATTTCCTGTTGCGCGAGATGCAGTTCGGCAGTGATGCGAGCTTCTCCGAGGAGGCCCTGGTGGGCCGGCTCAACGCCGACTTGGCAAATGACCTGGGCAATCTGTTCAGCCGCACTTTGACCATGACCAGCAAGTACTTCCAAGGCCAAGCCCCGGATGGCCAGGTGGAAACGCGGGATAACTCCGAAATCCTGGAGCTGGCCCGCACGGCCATGGAGAATTACCAGGCTCAGTTCGCGGAATGCGTTTTCTCGCGAGCCTTGGAATCCTTATGGGAGCTTGTGCGCGGCCTGAACAAGTACGTGGACTCCCGCGCGCCATGGACTCTGGCTAAGGAGGGGCGGACCGAAGAACTGGCCACAGTCATGGCCACGCTGCTCATGCTTCTACGTAAAATAGCCTTGCATCTTGTGCCGGTCATGCCCGATGCTGCCGATGAGATGCTCGTTCAGCTTGGACAGGCCAACGCAGGGCGGGGAACTCTCAAGGACGAGCTGTGCTCCTGGACCAGGATTGAGCCGGGCACGGAGATTGCCGCCAAATCCAATATCTTCCCTCGCGTGGACCTTGCAGCCGAGATGGCTGCCACTCCGGCCAAGTCCGAGGCTGCGCCCAAGCCCAAAGCCAAGCCCCAAGTCAAGGGTGAAGCCAAGAAGGAGCAGGCCGCCAAGGCCGTTCCGGCTTCCGAGGAGTTGGCAGAGGTCGAGTTCCAGGATTTCCAGAAACTCGACCTGCGCGTCGGCATGGTCCTGGATGCCATGCCGCATCCTGATGCCGACCGTCTGCTCAAGCTCACGGTGGATATTGGCGAGCCTGCTCCGCGCCAGATTGTCGCCGGCCTGGCTGAGTTCTTCACTCCGGAGCAGATCAAGGGGCGCCTGGTGACCGTACTTGCCAACCTCAAGCCGCGCAAGCTCCGCGGCCTGGAATCCCAGGGCATGGTGCTGGCGGTGCGTACGGATAGCGGTATGGAGCTGCTTACGCCCTCCGGCGAGGTCAAGACAGGCAGCAAGGTTTCCTGAGCACGTAGAGTCAAACCAAAACCGAACTTGATCAAGCCTGGCCTTTCAGGCTGAAGTGCGACACTCCTGCAGAAATACGAGAAGCAGGAAGCGGCTGCGGGTTATCAAACCCGCAGCCGCTTCATTTTGAACAGTCTATGGCCGTTTGCTTAGAGCATTTTGCACAAGAGCTGGCAGAAACTGGGCAGGGCTTTGCCCTCCCAGACCCTCCCACCAGGGAAATGATTCCCCTGGACCCCCATTTCAAATGCAATCTGCTTTAAAACTATGAGGGCTTTATGCAGAGAGCAACGCACCGTTCACTGCAATTCATTGTCTTGGCAGAGTACTTTAGCGCCAGCGCACACTGGGCGCAAAGCGTTCCGGTATGCGGCTATAACGATATTTGGGGTAACCCAGCAGGATGGCGCCGTAGACCTGATCCTCTTCAGGCAACTCCAGGAGCGTGCGCAACTCGGCAGAGTTGTTGGCAGCCCAGGTGACATAACCGGCCCAACAGGTGCCCAGATCGTGCGCCAAAGCTGCCAGCTCGACATATGTGATGGCAGCGGTACAGTCCTGAGCCATGAAGGGCACGTCGGCCGGGGCATGAGCCAGGAGCAGGTGCGGCGCTCCGCGGCAGATCATATCTTGTCCAGCCATGAATAAGGACACCAGGCCCGGCAGGCGCTGTTTCTTGGCAGCTTCCATATCCTGGGCCATCATGTCCTTCATCCAGTGGATGACCAGCTCGGCGACCTTCCTGACCTCCTCCGGCTTCTCGAACATGATCCATTTCACGGGCTGCCGATTGCTGGCCGATGGGGCCCAGCGGGAGAGGTCCAGAACTTCTTCCAGCACATGGCGCGCAACGGGCGCGGGCTTGTAGGCGCGGGTCGATCGCCGACGCATGAGAAAGTGTTCGGCAGCATCCGCACTGATGCGTAGACCCGGCTCAACAGGAGTGCAGTCGTCGGGGGTCATGCCTTCCAGGGCAATGGCGCCCTTGGGGCAGGCGGCCACGCAGTGACCGCAGGCGATGCAGAATGCGCCTGCGCCCTTAAGAAGCTGGGGCTTGTTGTCTTCCATTCTGTACAGCTTAAGTGGACAGATTTCGGCGCAAATGCCGTCGCCCACGCAGCGGCTGTAGTCGATGTGGATGCTTGGCATGTTTTTATCCGTATTCAGCGCGCCCCAGCCCTGGCCATGGCCCACACGAGAAGATGGTGGAAGGGGCGGATGAGGTTAAAGTAGATGGGCCCGCGCTGGTCCCGGTAGCTGACCAAGGTCATAACGTGATGGCGCCAGCGCCCTTGGGGCAGCGGCTCCGAAGCGACCCCCAGAATGCCGCGCAGATGTCCGTCGGCGGCTTCGGCCAGCCAGTACTCGTTCGCCTTGGCCAGGACTACGCTGAAGAACCGCAGCCGGCCATTAACCTGCATGGGCACGTCCTCGGCAGTCAACGCACGGCGGTCACCCGACGGATTTTCAAGCCTCATTAGCCAGGCCAGCACAATTCTTACCGCAAAGAGCATGCGTACCCAAGCCGGCGAGTAGGAGAACATGGCAGCCACGAAAGGTCTGAGAGGCTTGGTCGACTCGACGATCTTGATGTCGGCGTGGTCCACTGGATGGATGAGTTCCAGGATCTGCGGATAACGAACCAGGATAGGCCAGTGGGGATACGCAGCCATGCTCTTACTCCTTGCGTGGGTTCGATGCAAGGCGGGACATATCCTTGCCGGGAGAAAAAAGGAAGTGTTAAGGAGGTGTTGTGGAAAAGCGAGAAGGGAGAGCCTTGCGGCTCTCCCTTCGTATATGGAGGATGGTGTGCTTAATCCAACTGGGAAAGCAGCGTCTTTTTAATGGAGTCGATGCTGCCTTCGCCCTGGAGTTCAATGTACTTGCAGCCGCTCGTGGCGCACTTGTCCTTGAAGAAATATGCTGCAGCCAGGGTGCCGGTCTTGGTGTCGTAGTAGATGTCGTGGCGCTTGCCGATGGCTTCCTCGTCCTGGTCGTCGGAACGGGACTTGAGGGCGCCGCCGCAGACACGGCACTTGTCGCCGTTGGGCTTGATGGCGTCGATAAAGATGTTGTTCGGGTGGTTGGGATCGTTCTCGCACAGACGGCGGCCCATGATGCGGTTCTTGGCCACTTCGCGCGGCAGAAGGATCTCAATGACGTAGTCGAGCTTGACGTTGTCCTTCTTGAGGGCTTCAAAAAGCTTTTCGGCCTGGACGATAGAGCGGGGGAAGCCGTCGAGCAGCCAGCCGTTCTTGCTGGAGCTCTTGAGCACATCGAGAACCATGGGGATCGTGATGTCGTCGGGAACCAGCTCGCCGCGGTCGATGAAGGCCTTGGCCTTCTTGCCAAGCTCGGTTCCGCCTCCGATGTGCTTGCGGAAAATGGCGCCGGACTCAATGTGATCGAGATCGTACTTTTGCTTCACAAGAGAGCCCTGAGTGCCCTTACCGCTTCCATTAGGTCCAAAAATAAGGATATTCACGAAAGGCCTCCTATTGTTTCAAATTTCACAAGCTTTTATCCTCTCGGTCCAGACCTGTCAATGTAGGAACTTGTTGTTAGCATGATTCGACAGTATCAATCATAATAAGGCCCTTAGCCTCGGCAGAGCGAAAGCGGCAGGGGCAGAGAAGCGTTACGAAGGTCAGTGGTCTGCATAAGAAAGGGCGGCGACCGTCGCGCTGGCACGGTCGTTCGTGAGGTTGGCGGGCAATTCCATATTGTCCGGTGCAGCATTGAATGGAGTATGCGTCGAAGTCGAGACAAGTTAGAGTTCCATAACTTTCAAGCCAGGTTGCTTCACACTGGCAGAGGCCAGATAATTCATGAGTTCTGCTCGTGCGGTTTGCCGCGAAGTGCTGTGATGTTCCGCAGTAGCGAGATGCTTCGATGCTAGGCCAAGGATACGGACAGAGCATGTTGTTTAGCAGAAATTCTCTCGAACTGATTCCATCAAGGCGCGGCGCAGAAGCGCAGGACACTTCGCTCCAGGCATGCTTGCTTGCCGCCGGGAAACTGTACGCGTGAACCTGACCGCCGGGCGAGAACCGCCTCGTCCAGCCGCAACAGATTTTTCCAGAGCACCTGACCGGAAGCCAGCCCATCAAGCAGAGCTTTGTAGATCCGCAGTCGCATGGCCGGGTGCAGCGCAAGAAGCGCGTCCAAGGGCACGCTGAATTGGTTCCTTCCCGCTTCGTAATGGATGTCCAGTTTTGTCTTGAATTCAAGCAAGAACTGGCGGTCGAGTTCGGCGATGCGCCACAGGCGAGCCATGGACTCCAGAAAATTCGGGTTCTCACGCAGGAAGAGCGGCAGAATATCCAGCCGGACCCGGTTGCGCAGGAAAGCCGGGTCGGTGTTGCTCGGGTCTTCGCGCCAGGACGCGCCGATATTGCTCAAGAATTCGCGCAGATTCGTGCCGGGCGTGAGCAGCAAGGGACGCAGCAGATTGCGCTGCGGATCATATGCCGGCATGCCGGCCAACTCTGGCCAGCCTGTGCCGCGGATGAGCCGCATGAGCGCGTCTTCGGCCAGATCATTAAGATGGTGCGCCGTGAGCAGCAGGTCGGCGTTCTGTTCGGCCAAAGCTTTTTGGAAGAAGCCATAGCGCGCCTGGCGGCCGGCTTCCTCGATGCCCGTGCCGTTTTGCCTGGCGAGCCCGGACACGTCCAGTTTTGCTTCATGCAGCGGCACATCCTGGGCAGCGCACAGTTCGCGGCAGAAGGCCGCATCCTGGCCCGACTCGGGCCGCAAACCGTGGTCCACGTGCGCGGCCAAAAGGCTTATGCACATGCGCGGGGCGAGGTACCGCAGGCAATAGAGCAGGGCCGTAGAGTCCGCGCCTCCAGACAGAGCAACCAACAAGCGCTTGCCTTTCAGGTCAAGGTCCAGGTCCTTGCGTATGAAGCGCTCCACGCGCAGGCAGAAACGGGCGGCCTTGGGCGGTAGGTCCTGGAGCCGTGACGGCGGGGGCATCGGGTTCCTCCGAAGCAAAAGGCTGGGCAAGACAGGCTGCGCTTGGCCAAATGTCTCGTCAGCCTGTGATTATGCAGGGCTCGATTGGGACGCGCAAACCACTCCAGCTTTCAAACTTTGGATAGCCTGCGTTCATCTGTCCGAAGTTAGCTAAAACTCTACTTCCATGTCCTGGGCCGCAGCAAAGCAATCCAGGTCGGGCGCGGCGAGTGCGGCCTTTTCGCGGCATTGTCGTTCCATGGCCAGGACCTCGGCATCCGTTCGATCCTGATTGTGGTGATACAGGGCCAAGCGCCTTGCTCCGGCCCTGAGTGCCAGCTCCAAGGCGCGCTCCTGGCTTGAATGACCCCAGCCCTTGCGCAGGGCGTATTCGGACTCGGCGTACTCGGCATCGTGCACCAGCAGCGACGCGTTTTGGGCAAAGGCCGCGTAACGATCCAAAGCGGGCTCCCCATCGAGTTCATTGTCCGTCAGAAATACCAGCCGGCCGCTTTCGTCCTCGAGAGCGTATCCCTGTCCGGGCGAGGGATGGCTCAAGGGAATGGCTTCGACATTGAAGCCGGCCACGGTCTCGGCTTCGCGCAAGTGTGCGAAGGACAGTCTCGCCTGCACAGAGGCGAACGGAACGGGAAAATACGGCTGGCGCATGAGCGCGGCAAGTGTCGCTTGCGTTTCTTCAGCTGGCAGCGGCCCGTGGATGGTTATGCGGAAGCGGTCATCGTAGAGCGGCTTGAAGAAGAGCAGCCCCAGGATGTGGTCCCAATGGAAGTGGGTCAGCAGTAGATGAATGGGCTGGGGCTCGCCGGCGGACAGGGCATTACCCAGTCCGCGCAGGCCTGTGCCGGCGTCGATGATGACGCTCCCTCGGCTGCCGCGGACTTCCAGGCAAGCGCTGTCTCCTCCGAAACGGGTGTAGGCTTTACCTGAGACCGGTATGGAGCCGCGGACACCCCAGAAACGCACATGCATGCGGATACCCCTACAAAGTTCCTCGATTATCGACAGTACATTCCTCGTCGAGGAGGTAGCCCGCCATGCAACCTGCGACCGCTTGGACCAGTTGAGATTGTTGGACTTACCTGTACTCAGGTAAACACAAAGCCTGATACGGTCAACCTTTCGGCCGCATATCGTCAGCAAGACCGTACCTGTGCGACAAGAACAAGCCGGATATTTCTGGTTAGGCCATCAGGCTGGCGAGGGGGGGCGAACAGATACGCTAGCTTTGGCCTCAGGCTTGCGGTTTCCGAGCACGACCCGCATGAGGTCCAGGTGCGCGGGCATGAGCCGCTTAAGGGCGAAGCGTTGTTCAATGGTCTCTCTGGCACTTTCGCGTAGCGGCCGCAGCTCTGCCTTGCGCTCCAGGGCCTGGCTCACGGTCGCAGCCAGCTGTTCGGGCGAGAAGAAGGGCGTCAGCAGACCGTTTACGTCATGGCGCAGTACCTCGCGCACGGGCTGTGTGTCCGAGGCCACTACCAGGCAGCCGCAGGACATGGCCTCCAGCAGCGACCAGGACAGCACGAAGGGCCGCGTCAGGTAGACGTGGACATCCGAGGCCTGCAGGAGACGCCTGTACCGGCCATAGGGCAATGCTCCGGGAAAGTGCAGCCTGGATGTGTCCAGATCCAGCCGATCCAGGGCCTGCTGCTTGTAGCTCTGGCCGGCGGGCAGGGGTTTGCTGTAACAGACCCGGTCTTCGCCCGCGACCACGATGTGGCAGCCTGGCCGCTCCTTGAGCAGCAGGGCGGCAGCCTCCATGAATTGCGGAAATCCACGATAGGGTTCCATGCCCCTGGTGGCGTAGGTCACGATCTCTCGGGCAGCGGACAAATCCAGGCCCGGAAGCTCCAGCGGACCTTCGTTTTCAACCGCCGGGCAGAAATAATCCGTGTCGATGCCGTCGTGGATGCACGCGAGCTTGGGCTGGAATTCGCGCGGGAACTGTGCGCGCTGCCAAGCCGTGGGCGAGCAGCCCATGTCGCAGCTCTCAAGGTCCAGCAGGATGGAGGCGTTTTTGGCGCGCACCGCGGCCGTGGTGCTCCAGTTTGGCGGCTGCGCGGGATCGAAGTCCACGTCCGAGCCGTGGGCTCGGTAGAACCACTCGCAATAGGCCAGGAACGCCGAGCTTGGAAAGATGTCCTTGAGGAACAGGGTCATGCCCCAACCCGAGTGGCCGTAGATGATATCCGGAACGAATCCTTCAGCCTTGAGTCCGCTTAGGGCGCGCGCCGTATCTTCGCCGTTGCGCACGGCATTCTCGAAGCCGCGGGCGAAGGGATGCACTTGGGGGAAGTCCTTGCCCACGCCTGCGGTTGCCGGGATGAGCAGTTTCCGCACGCCCGGAATGACCCATTCGGGGCGTGCGTTGCGCGTGGCGAAGACCACCCGATTGGCCGGATTGCTGCCAAAGGCTGCGGCCAGATACCTGAATTGGGCCGGAAAGTTCGGGTGTATGAACAGGACACGCATGGCGCACTTCGCAGTCTATTTTTCCGTATGAATGAATACACAGTCCCAATCCTCGGGCACGTCCTGCCGGACCAGGCTGCAACAGCGTTCCAGGTAGATCTGGTAGATGCGCTTTTCGGGCTGCAGGAGGGCCAGGGTCGTGAAGCTCTCCGCCGCCGCAGTGAAATCCCGGGCCTGGTACAGTCCGATTCCCCGCGCATGCAGCGCTCTCTCCTGGGCCTGGCCGCCGTTGTCGCCTGACATGGCCGTGAATATAGTCGTGGCGTTCTGCTTGCCCTTGACCCTGACTTTGTCCAGTTCCTGGAAAGCGAAGCTGTCCTGGCAACGCAGGGCGACCTCTTCGGAGCAGACCAGGGGCGCGCCGTAGAACTTGGTCAGCCCTTCCAGCCTGGAAGCGTAGTTCACGCCATCCCCGATGACCGTGTAGTCGAAGAGATCGTCGGAGCCCATGTTGCCCACGCGTACCGTGGCCGTGTGCACACCGATGCCGATGCTAAGGCGCAGCCCGAAACGTTGCTCGAAATCCCTGTTGAGGGTGTCGAGCTCCGCGAGCATGCGCTGCGCGGCGCGCACAGCACGGGCCGGATGGTCCTGCACGTCCAAAGGCGCATTCCAGAAAGCCATGATGGCGTCACCGATAAACTTGTCGAGGGTGCCCAGCTCGTTGGTGATGATGCGCGTCATGGGCGTTAGATAGGCCCGCAGCAACTCGCTGACCTGGGTCGGTGAGAGCTTTTCCGAGAGGCTCGTGAAGGAGCGGATGTCCGAGAAGAGGATGGTGACTTCCTTCTCCTCGCCCTGCAGCGACAAGGAATGCGGCGAGCTGACGATGCGCGAGACCACCGCAGGCGCGACATAGCGTGAGAAGGCCGTGTGCAGGAAACGGCGCTGTCGCTCCTCGTGCATGAATTTGAGGAAGGTCAGCAGCACGAAGCTCGATCCAAATGACAGGTAGGAATAGAGCGGGGAAATGTACATGCCCTTGATTGCCAGCAACCGCTCGGAGCCGAGCCAGATGGCCCAGCCCAGCAGCCCCAGGGGCAGTATCATGTACTTGGAGGCGATGCAGGTCATGAGCAGCACTGTGCCCAGGCCAGTGAACAGCAGGATCGCCAGCTCCACGCCCGGCGCCCAGTCCGGCCGCAGGATAAAGTCCTGCTGCAGGATGCTGTCCACCACATTGGCGTGGACTTCCACGCCCGGATAACCCGGTCCGAAAGGCGTGGTCCTTAAGTCCTGCAATCCGGCGGCCGATGTGCCCACGAGCACGATCTTGCCGGAAAATGCCTCGGCAGAGGCAGTGCCGGCGAGCACGTCCGCGGCGCTGACATGGGGAAAGCTGTGCGCAGGTCCCCGGTAATTCACCAGCAAGCTGCCCTGCGGGTCCAATGGCACGTTAAGGCCCTTGGCTACCCGCAGCCCTTCGGGGCCGAGCTGCCCGACCTTCAGCAGAGGAGTGCCTCCGTTGAGCGCTTCCAGGATCACGGCCAGAGCCAGGCTGGGATAGTATTTTCCCTGGTGAGCGATGAGCAGCGGCGTGCGGCGGATCGTTCCATCGAGATCGGTCAACGTGTTGTAGAAGCCGCAATGTCTTGTCGCTTGAGCCAACTTCGGCAGCGGCGCAATGATCTTCGAAGGCCTGAGCATGGTTGCCTCAGGCTCGGAAGCGCCGTCAGCCTTGGCGATGGACAGCCCCAGAGTTGGCAGGCCCAGGGACGAGGCTGTAACTGGCTCGCTTTGGCCATAATCGGAAAAGTCGAAATAGAAACTGAGCACATAGGGGCCAGAGCCGAGAATCCTGGCCAGCAGCGCATCGTTGTCCTCCAGGGCTTCGGGCAAGCCCGAGAATACCACGTCCAAGCCCAGGTCGCGCTTGAATTCCCGCCTGAGCACCGCCGGCGAGGTCCTGTCGGGTTCGGCCAACAGGATGTCCAGGCCGATGCTCAGAGCGCCTTGCTGGCGGATGCGCTCCATGAGCAGAGCCAGGCGGTAGCGCGGCCAGGGCCATTGGCCGTACTCGGCCAGGCTGCGCTCATCCAGATCCACGATGGCCACGCGTTCCGCCGTAGGCTTCGCTGGCTGCCCACGGAGCAGCAGGTCATAGAGCTTGAAGTCGAGGAACTGAAGGAATGGTGGATGGGCGATGTAGAGTCCGCCCAAACTGAGCACGAGCAGGGTGCCCGCCAGCAGATGAATCGGCCGGGAGCCGGAGCGAAACCAGGAAAATAGGCTGCGCATGACAAAGACTCCCGCATCCTGTGGGTAATATAGGGTGCGCCACGGGCGCGTTTAGAGCATTTTGCTTTTGAAAATGCTCTGCAAGCCATGCGTCGGCATGGCTTGCCGCCGCGTAGGCGTAGGCGCAATTCACTTGCGCCGTCAACGCCGGAGCGGGCGTCTTAAAAGCAATCTGCTTTAAGGGTGACTTGTATGTATATTTTTTCCCCTCGGACAACAACCACCCGCAGTTGCATCGAATGGCCGCGTGCATGCGCTGCATTTGGCAGCGTCTGGCATGCAGATCTGGGAGCGGCTTTGGATATCGATCGCTGTGGACCGTTTTTGGTCGTGCACAAGGGCCTTGGAAAATCTTTCAAGGAAACGTGAACAGCGTATGCAGCAATAGATATGTTTTTGAGACATGTCTGGCTTTCAACATCGCAACGCAAAAAAATTTTTGCAGTATCGATAGTCCTTTACACTGCGGAGACGCTCGGATATATCTTTGTGAATAATTTCAGTTCGCCATCCTGCTGATAGGGGGCACCCGTGTGGGAGCAGCCAGGAAGACGTTGGCACATCTGACGACGAGGGGAGGGGTGCGCTCATACGCAGCTCGTGTATGACGCCCCACCGGTCGCGGCAGTGCGGCAGAGCCCCGCACCACGTAAAGCCGGAGTCTAGGGCCATGATTCACATAGCCTTGTCCAGGGTAATACCGCTCTTGCTGCTGCTTGGTTTCGCTACACCAGCACCTATCCAGGCTCAACAAGACCAGGCTGGTAACGATTATAGCCTGCAGTCCTATCTGCCTGCCCTCGTCACATCTCACGATCGCATTCTTGCCGCAGCCGCGCGCGTCGAAGCTTCCAGGCATCTGTACAGACAGACTTGGGCCGGCTGGTATCCGCACTTGGCCTTGCTCGCCGACGGCGGCTACGAGTACATCGACAGGCCCGATGAGGGCGCTCGCGACGTCGACGTTAACGAGAGCTCGGAGCTGAAGAACACGGAAAGCCTTCGCCTGCAGCAGCTCATCTATGATTTCGGCTACACTGGCGGGGCCATTGATGAAGCCGACGCCAGGTACTCCCAGGCCGGCCATGCCTTCGATGCGGTGCGCCAGGAAGTACTGCTGGCCGGCGTGCGAGCCTATGTCGATACCTTGCGCGCATTGAGCGTGCTCGGGTATGCCCGACGCAGCGAGCAGAACATCAAGCAGCAGACCGGCATTGAGGAGGCTCTGGTCCAGCGTGGCGCCGGGCTGTCCTCGGATGTGTTGCAAGCCAAGTCCCAGCTTGCCGCGGCCATATCCAGGCGCATCGGTGGAGAGGGCGAGCTCAGCAATGCCCTGAGCTACTTCAAGGCCGTGTTCCAGCAGGAGCCCGATAGCGGGACGCTCCAGCAGTTCAGCATGCCCGATATCCCCCAGGCCCTGCTGCCGACCGGCGTCGACAATGCCGTGGCACTTGCCTTTGAGCACAATCCCCGGCTCCTGGCAGCCCTGAAGAATGTGCAGGCCTTCGAGGGCGGAGTGGAAGTGGCCCGTTCCAGGTACTACCCGTCGTTCTTTTTCGTCTCCGACGGGACACGCAAGGAGAACGACTACAGTGTGAGCGGCGTCAGGACCGAGGCCCGGGCTCTGGTCGAGCTGCGCTATGAACTTTATTCCGGCGGAGCCGACAGCGCGGCCCTGAAAGCTGCCGAGGCCGAGCGGGTGCGAGCCCGACGGGAGCTCGATGACCTGCGCCGGCAGGTGGAACAGCAGGCCCGCACAGCCTGGAGCAACCTCGAGACCGCCCAGAAACGGGTGGAATCCTTATCCACCCAGGTGGACATCCTCTTTGAGTTCCTTGAACTCGCCCGCAAGGAACGTCGCTTGGGCAAACGCTCTCTGCTGGACGTGCTCAGCGGCGAGGTCGACTACATCATTGCCCAGAGCAGCTTGGCCGCAGCGCGCGCCGAAACGGTCAAGGCAGCCTTTGAGCTTCTGTACGCCATGGGGCGGCTGACCCCCGAGGCCCTTAACCTCCACAGCGGAGGAATGTCATGAGCGATGCCAAGAGCGCCATAGGAACTGTCGTCAAGATCAGCGGTCAGGTCTTTGCCGAAGCAGACGGACACCGCCATCCGCTCGCCGAGGGCAGCACGGTCCGCGAAGACGAAACCGTGGTCACTGCTGACGGGAGCAAGGTCGAGATCCGCTTCACGGACAATACGGTCCTCTCCCAGGGCGAGAATTCCCGCATCGAACTGGACGAATACGTCTACGAGGGCGACAAAGGCGCGGCCGGGCTGCTCTTCAACATGGTCCAGGGTTCCTTCAGGACCGTCACGGGCAAGATCGTCGAGCAGAACCCCGAAGGCTTCAATCTCTCCTCGCCCCTGGCCACCATCGGCATCCGCGGCACCACGACCTTCCACCAGATCGGTCCCGATGGCGAGAGGCACGGCGTGCAGAACATCGCCAACCCGTCGCTCGGCGGTCTGGACTCTCCGCTGCACGGCATGCCCTCGGGCTACCACACCATGCTCGTGACCTTCAGCAACGGAGAGACGCGCGTCATCGCGGACTCCTACCAGATGGTCGACCTGACCTCCGCGGGCATAGGCATGATCCGCACCTTCAGCCTGAACGAGTTGCTGGATTTTATCGACCTATCGGCCCACAGCCCTGAAGAGCGCGAGAGTCTGGTCGACACGCTCCTGCACGAGTTCCGGGAACAGGTGCCGCCCGAGCCGCAGAGTGAACATCAGTCGTCTTCCGGGGACAATCTTTCCCCTGATCTGACCGACGATGGAACCCAGGACAGTGACGGCGAGGATCAGCAGGCACAGGATGAAGTTCCGCCGGACATCCAGCGGATTATCTCCGACCCTCTCCCGGAGCCGGTCATTCAGGGTGGAGGTGGTAACGGCGGGGGTTGGAATCCCCCGCAGGAGGATCCTCCTGTACGAGATGTCATAGAGATAATTCCACGCATCACTTTTCCGATAATTTTGATAGGCGACGGCGGTAACAATTCAATTGAGGGCACCGAATATCCTGACTTCATCCAGGGTCTGGCCGGAGATGATAGTCTGTGGGGGCTGGGGAGTAACGATACTCTGCAGGGAGGCGAGGGTAACGATGTTCTCTATGGCGGTGCGGGTGATGACGTTCTTGATGGTGGCCGTGGAGACAATTCCATAGACGGTGGCGCTGGTAATAACTGGGTAAGTTACGCTTCGGTACGAGATACATTCCAAAATAAAGGTGTAGTTGTATATTTGGACGACGAAGGGGATGACAGCTATGGAGTTAGAGAGTATCCTGTTTACGAAAGCAATGGAAATCTGCTTAATGAACCTCATAGCGAATATGATGATCTTGCCAGCATCGCAAATGTAGAAGGCTCAATATTCTCTGATGCTATTTATGGTAACGATCACAACAATCATTTGAAAGGCCTTGCTGGTGATGACAGTATAATCGGGAATGCAGGAGATGACATACTCGATGGCGGTCAAGGGAACGATACTATAGATGGCGGCTTTGGGAGTGATGTTATTCTCGGAGGCAGTGGCAACGATTGGGTTAGTTATCAATCGTACTATAGTTGTTCTTTTCAGGGAATGTCCATTGACTTGGTTAATGGAGCTTGCTCACTCGATACCTCATCTGAGGATACAGACCAGTTCTTGGGTGTTGAGAACGTTGAAGGCTCAGAATATGGCGACGAAATATGTGGTGATTCGTTAGGCAACACCCTGTATGGCTTGGGCGGGTCTGATACCATATCGGGAGGGGCAGGAAACGACTTTATAAACGGCGGTGAAAGTGTTGATACCCTTTATGGCAATGCTGGAGCGGATACTTTTTATTTCGACAATATGGAAGACGGCTTCAGCGTTGGAACAAATGTTTCCGTTTCTGGAGAGCATGGGGATATCATAAAAGACTTTACGCCAATTGAAGACAAGATTCTCCTTGATTCAAGTCAGTACTCTCAGCTTGGGATGGTGGTTTCATACAATACAAACTTTATTAACATCGATGGCTTGTACAATGGCAATAACGCTACGGACGTCCAAGGCGCATACTCATCCTGGTCCGATGGCGAAGCTTGCCTGATTGTTGATCGCGATGATGTTAATGACTGTTGTCGTCTGATCTACGATGAGAATGGAGATGATCCTGGATACTACATTCTGGCAACCATTGAAGGCAGTGATACGGTTTTGACGGATCAGGATTTCGCCGTGACTCCTATGACCTAGCGTTGCGATATTAGCCGTGAAGGAACTTTTAAATCGTTGTGCGGCGAGACCGAAGCTGGCGGCAGAGTTGCTAGCAGCCTCGCTGTTCATCAACATTCTTGCCTTCGCCTCCCCCCTTTTCACCATCCAGATCCTCAACCGTTACGTTACCTTCGGCTTCGACGGCACCCTGTACACCCTCACGGCCGGCATGCTTCTGGCCCTGGCGCTCATGTTCTTCTTCCGCCAGGCGAGGGAAAAGCTGGCTGTTGCCGTGAGCGCGGTGCCCGACTACCGGTTGGCCTCCCGCACCCTCGACATACTCGCCACGGCCCGCAGCCTGCCGCTTTCCCGCATTCCGCCGGTCAAGAGGCAGGAAATTCTGAACAACCTGCAGACCGTGGAGGCGGCCATGGCGCCCACGAGCATCGCGGCCGTGCTCGATGTCCCGTTCTGTCTCCTGTTCATCCTGGCCACCTGGCTTCTCCATCCGGCCCTGGCCATGATCGTGCTGCTGGCTCTGGCTGCGGCATTTGGCATTAGCTTCTCCTCCATGCAGTCGGCCGGGTCTGCCGGCCGGGAGCTGGCCGAAATATCCGCCGCGCATCGCGGCCTGGCTCTGTCGGCAGTGGACAGCGCAGAGACAGTGCGCGCCTTCCGGGCGCTGCCGTTCCTGCGCCAGGTCTGGCACGAGCAGCTGGAGCGCATGCTAGCCTTGCGCCTCAAGCTCGGCGGGAGCAGAGGACAGTACCAGAACCTCCAGCAGGTCATCTCCATCCTGCTGCGGGTTCTGCTCTTCGCGGTCGGCGCCAAGCTGGTGGTCATGGGCAAGCTGAGCATTGGCGGGCTGTTCGGCGCATCCATGCTTGGCGCGAGCGCCTTCCAGTCCGTTTCAGGATTCCTTGGGGCTAGGGCGCAGCTCGCCAGGGCGGATGAAGCCCTGCGCGATCTGACGGACCTGACGCGCCTGCCCCGCGAGGCTGACGCTGGAACAGCCATCAGGGAGTACCGCGGGGCCATCGAGTTCAAGGATTTGGCCTTCATGTACCCGGGCGATCCGGGCCCGCTCTTCGAATCCCTATCCCTGCGCGTACCGGCGGGCAGGGCGCTGCTCGTCTCTGGTCACAACGGCGCGGGCAAGACCACGCTCGCCCGCATCCTGTGCGGCTTGTTGGAGCCGTCGCGCGGGCAGGTCTTCGTTGACGGCGTGGACATGCGCCAGATCGCGCCGGCCTGGTGGCGCTCGCAGATCATCTACTTCCCGCAGGACCCGCAACTCCTCAACGCGACCATCCGCCAGAACATCCTCATGCCCAATCCCGGGCTCGACGAGGAGCGTCTGGCTTCCATCCTGGAGCTGGCCGATCTCAAGCGCTGGCTGGACAGTCAGCCCGAAGGGCTGGACACACGGGTAACGGCTGGCGGCAGGCAGCTCTCCGAGGGCATCCGCCGGCGTATCGCCCTGGCCCGGGCACTGGCCGTGGACGGCAAACTGGCCGTGTTCGACGAGCCGGGCGACGGCCTGGATGCCGAGGGCAGGACGGCCGTGGCCAGGGCGCTTATGGACTTTTCCCAGCGCGGTGTGACGGTGGTCATCCTGGCCCACGACTCGACCATGGTCCATGGCGCGCATATCCATGTGGACCTGGGCGTGAAGCCCACACCCTCCATGAAAGTCCTCGATGCGACAAGCGCCAGAACCGCCTTGGCCGGGGCCTGAACATATGGATACGCGCGAAACCGCCATCGAACGTCTGGCAGAATCCCAGGGCGCGCGGAGGCTGTCCCGGCTGCTCGGGGTATTGCTCCTGGTGCTGCTCGTCTGGGCCGCCGTGGCCCAGCTCGACATCGTCAGCACGGCCGGCGGCGAGATCGTACCGCGCGGCAAGGTCAAGGCCGTGCAGCACCTTGAAGGCGGCATTGTGCGCGAAATCCTGGTGGCCGAAGGTGCCACGGTGGAACAAGGTCAGCCTATCGTGGTCCTCGAATCCACGACCAGCGACTCGGGAGTCGAAGAGCTCCAGGTGCGCATGAACGCCTTGCGCGTGGACATGGCCCGACTGGAGGCCGAGGTCCAGGGCTTGGCTGCGCCGCAGTTCGACCAAGGACTCAGCACGCTGTGTCCCGACCTGGTAGCCCAGGCCCGTGACATGTTCGCGACACGTATGACCCGCCTGGCGAGCGAGGCGGCATCCCTGGATGACCGGATCAAGCAGCGTGTGCAGGATGTGGCCGAGAGCCAGGCCAAGTTGCGCAGCCTGCGCCAGAACCTGGAACTGTCCAACGAGCAGGTATCCCTGAGCGAGGAGCTGCTCAAGGATAATCTCACCACCCGCTACGAACACCTGTCCTACCTCAAGGAACAGAACAAGCTGGCGAGTGCGGTCGAGGAAGAGCAAGCGGCCTTGTCGCGCGCCGAGTCAGCCTTGAGCCAGGCCCGCGAGGATGCCCGCCGCCTGCGGCATGCATTCCAGGAGGAGGCTCAGGGCAAGCTCAAGGACGCCAGTGGCGAACTCGACGAACTGAACCAGCGCATGCGCCGCGTGGCCGACAGCCTGGAGCGCACGACGCTCCGCTCGCCCGTGCGCGGTACGGTCAAGGCGCTGCACGTGACCACCGTGGGCGGTGTGGTCACGCCGGGCATGGCTGTTGCGGATATCGTTCCGGTCGGCGGCCAACTGCTCGTGGAGGCCAAGCTGCCCGTGAGTGATGTCGGCTATGTGCACGAAGGCCAGACAGCGGTCATCAAGCTCGCATCCATGGATGCGCGCCGCTTCGGCAGTATACGGGGTCGCGTGGCCACGGTCAGCCCGGACAGCTTCGTCAGCCAGGACGGACAGGCCTTCTACAACGTGCACATCGTGACGGAACGGGATAGCTTCGAGGGCAGCGGCGGCCGCTACGCTCTCTATCCGGGCATGCGTGTGGTAGCCTACATCCACACGGGCCAGCGCACAGTGCTGCAATATCTGTTCGACCCTTTTCTCGACTCTCTGGGCAGCGCGTTGCAGGAACGATGATTTTGGGCGACGTGTCTAGCCTTACTGCATCACAAAAGTCTTTACAGCACCTTGCAAATAAAATGAAAAATGGGGGTGCAGGGAGCGCCGCTCCCTGCCGGGAGAGAGTCTGAGAGAGGGCAGCGCCCTCTCTCAGTTCAAACGCAAATTGCTCTAAACTGCTAAAATCGTTTTTTTCTCCAGCCTGGGGCGGCTTTTGCCTTTTCCACGGCGAGCATTATTTTTTGCGAAGGCCGGGCCGCAGGCGAGAGTGTCATGTGCGGGGCATGCGGACAGACAGGTCCGCTCAGGGCCTCACTTCCAAAGCATAAGCTCTTGTATTGCATCCATGTCTTGAAGTATTATCAGTGGTACATGACCAACGAACTACTCTCCAACCCCGGCTCAGCCAAGCCGGAGCGCCGCCTCCGGCGGCAAGGAGCTACAAATGTCCAAAGAGCCGATAACAAGCGATTGCAAGCCGTGGATAAACGAAGTGGACTGGGACCTCATCCATGAAGACGCGGTGACCATGTACCTCGAGTGGGGCAACAACAATTTCATGGACGTCCTGCGCCGGCCGGTGACCATGAGTGGCGAGTATTCCATCTATTTTGTGGTGGACACTTGGGAGGAGCCCAAGGTGGTGCTGACCAAAATGAATAATTACGGTTCCTCGGCCCTGTGCGAGAAGCGGCTGCCGCCCGAGCTGGCAGAGCCGTTCATGCGCTCCATAGGCGGTCTGCGCGGCATTCATGAACCCAGCGCGGAAATCAAAGATTGGCTTAAGACCGCCTACGATTGCAAGTAGTTTGCTGCCATCCTGTGCGGACCGGCCGGGCGGAGCAGTCCGGCCGTTTCTTTTTTGACTTTTGGACCTCCTTGGCTGATATAATGAGAGTGATTCGAGTCACTCAAAGCCAGGAGGATGCCATGGTCAAGACGGAATACGAAGGCGAATTCGGGGAAACCATCAATCGGCCCATGACCGATCCCCGGAACATCCAGGAAATGGATGCGGGCGTCCTGTTCAACAGGGTTGGTGAAGTGACTATCCTCGATGTTCGGGAAAAGGGCGATTATGCAGCAGAGCCCAGTATGATCGAGGGAGCGATACGGGTCGATCCCGACAATCTGAGCTGGTTGGACGGGTACAGCAAGAACACCTTGTATGTGCTCTACTGCAAGCATCCGAACTGTGATACCAGCCGGCGCATCGCCGGACAGATGCGCGCGCGTGGATTCAATAACGTACAGATCCTGCGCGGGGGCATCGACGCCTGGGCCAAGGCGGGTCATCCTTTGTCATCCGAACAATAGACAAAGGGGAGGGGGGTCCCTCCCCTTTACGCCTAACCCTTAAGCATATCGCGCATGGCCTTGTCCACGGCGGCGAAATCCATGTCCCCCAAATCACGCTCACGGGCCAGCAAATACATGCCCAACGCCGCCTGTGCCGCAGGTATATGCGCGCCCGTTTCATATGCCGTATCAAGCACGTACTTGAGGTCCTTGGCCATGTGCTTGAGCGGGAAGCTCGCGGGATAGTTCCCGCTGGCGAGCAAGGGAGCCTTGGCTTGATACATCGGACAGGCCATTGCTCCGCTCTGGATCGTTTCCACCATGGCGTCCATGGATAATCCCCCACGCTCGCCGAAGAGCAGGGCCTCGGCAAAGGCGTGCATCATCACGCCCAGCAGATGGTTCACGGTCATTTTCATCATGGAGCCTTGTCCTGCCGGACCGCAATAGACCACCTTGCGGCCCATGGCTCTGAATATGTCGTCCAGGTCGCGCACTGTCTGTTCAGGGCCCGAAGCCAGGATGACGAGCAGACCATCCTCGGCCGGTTTCTTGGTGCCCGAAACGGGCGCATCGATCAGGACCGCGCCTTCGGCTTCCAATGAAGCCGCCAACTCCCGGCTGTATGCGGGGGACACACTGCTCATGTTCACACACAGCTTGCCGGCCAAGCCTTCGGCAGCGCCGTCGATTCCGAAGAGCAGCTCGTCGATGGCCTCCGGTCCGGTGACCATGAGGATCGCCACGTCGCAGTTGTCGGCAAGCTGCCGGGGCGAATCGGCAGCAAGCGCGCCCATATCCGCCAAAGGCAGTGTCTTCTGCTTGTCGCGGTTATAGACAGTGACCGGAAAGCCGGCCTTGAGTAGATTTGCGGCCATGGCTCTGCCCATGATGCCAAGACCCATAAATCCAATACGTTTTTTCATGACGCCTCCGTTCGCGGCTTGCGGCAGACAATCTGCGCCGTAGCGCGTGTGGGATTTTCAAGAATGCCCTCGAATGCGTGGATGATCTCGAAACCGGAGAAGGCTTCCCTGAGTTCTCCCGGCCGCAGCAGGAAGTCGGGGTTAGTCGGCTTGCCGAAACGCGGCTGATCCAGCGTATAGGTTTCGTAAGCCAGCAGCCCGCCCGGCTTCAGGGCGCGTCGAATGGAGGGAAACAAGGGTCGATGCAGGTAGCGGAAGACAATGATCCCTCCATAGGCCTCTGCGGGCAAGGGGTCGCCAACAGCTTCCAAATCTACCTGCCACGTAGTGATGTGCAGGCCAAGATCCCGCGCTTGCCGCTGCGCACGCTCCAGCGCATGCGCGTCACGGTCGCAAAGCAGCACCTGCGCACCCAGGCTGGCCAGATACAGTCCGTTGCGGCCGCTGCCGCAGGCCATGTCGAGTACCGGGCCATTCAGGCTTGAGAATAGCCCGCCGAATTCCCGCAGGAGTGCGGCAGGCTCCAGATCGATCTTGCCCATGCTTCTTCCCCTGTATGCTACCGATCCTTATACAGGAGGCCGGAATAGGGGCAAGGGGACTGTCTTGCCATGCCTCGCAAATTGCGCCAGAATTTGAAGTGAAGTCTTCCGCAGTTCAACCGGAGAGCCCATGAATAGACTATTCAGCGCCGTTGTCTTTGCCGCAGTTCTCGCCACCCTCTACCTGGCCTGGATCCCGACAGCCTTGGCCGAGGTAGTCTCGGTCACCTTCTACCCCGATGCGGCCCAGGTCGTGGAGCGCGCTTCACCGTCGCTGAGCGGAGAGGCCGGAAACCAGAGCCGGATCACCATCGTGCTGCCGCCGCAAGCCGACCCGCAGACCGTTTCCGTGCAGGTGCTGCAGGGCAAAGGCCAGATCAGGGACATGAGCTGGCGTCGGGTACTGCGTGAGGATAAGGAGCGCGTCAAGGCTTTACAGGAGCGTATCGAATCGGCGACCGCGCAGCGCAACGGTGTGGAGTCCCGCCGGCTCAGCCTGGATGCCGCCGTGGGGTTCTGGAGGGGGCTCAGCATGGACGAGTCGCCCACACCCAAGGCAGCCACGGACATGGCCTCGTCCGTGGCTGCCAATTCGGAGCGGCTCTACAAGGACATCTTTTCCCTGGCCAGGCAGATCGAGGAGCTGGACAGGCAACTGGCCCAGCTTAAGGCTCAGCTGGAGCAGGCTCGCGGCGGCTCGCGCGAGATCTGGGAAATCTCGCTGCTGATTGCCGGTGCCGTCGGCCCCAATCTGCCTATCGAATACGCTTACACCTTGGCCGGAAGTGGCTGGAGCCCAGTCTACCGGGTCAATGCGCTGCCGGACTCCAAGCGCGTGGAAGTAGCCATGGACGCCCGCATCTGGCAGCGTTCGGGCCAGGATTGGCGCAATGTGCAGGTCCAGTTGGCCACCACACGGCCCCAGGGCCCCATCGCCCCTCCCGACCTGCCGCCGTGGGTCATTCAACCCATGCCTCCCGCGCGGCCCATTCCGGCTCCGCTCATGGGCAAGGCCATGACCCGGGAGATGCAAACCGCGGACATGGCCGAGTTCGCTCCAGTCATGACCGAACGCGCCACCTACCGCGTGTGGGACATGGGCAAACTGTCCCTGCAGACCGGCCCGGAGCAACGCCTGCGCATCCGCGATTACGCTCTGCAAGCGGCTTTTACCTATCTAGTAAGGCCCTCCCAGGGCGAGAACGCCTATCTGCGCGCGCATGCCCAGTCCAAGGAAGCTCTGGACCTGCCGCCCGGCGAGGCCTTGCTCATGGTGGACGGCGGCATACTGGCCAAGACCGGTTTTTCCTACGCCGGCACCGAGCAGACCATCTTCTTCGGCGGCGATCCACTGGTCACGGCCGAGGTCCGGCTTCTAGAGCGCCAGGGCGGAGAGAAAGGCTTCATCGGCAAGAGCCGCACGTATGTCTGGAGATGGCAGGTGGTCGTGAAGAACGCCAAAAGCTACGCGGTCGACGTGCGCATGGAGGAACCCAAGCCGCAGCCGCGTGACGAGCGTATCAAACTGAACCTACAGTTCGAACCCAAGCCCGTGGTTGATCCCGATGATCCTTGGCTGCTCGTCTGGCCTTTGGCCGTGCCGGCGAAATCCGAGAAGTCCGTGACTTGGGGTGTGCGTCTGGAGGCTCCGGCCGACTTGGAGCTGGACGTGGGCTGGCGCTAGAGTGATGGGGGTGGTCCCGCCCCTCCTAGAGCAGATCGCATTTAAGACGCCCGCTCCGGTGTTGACGGCGCAAGTGAATTGCGCCTACGCCTACGCGGCGGCAAGCCATGCCGACGCATGGCTTGCAGAGCATTTTCAAAAGCAAAATGCTCTAAACGGAGTAAGGGATGAGGTGTGAATCAACATCCTTAAGTGGAATCTTCTCCACGCAACCGTATCAACCCCATTGCAGGGCTAACACCAACTCATCCAAAGATGAGCCGTGAGCAGAGACAACTTGCTATTCAAGAGAGACGGCAAGAGCTTGAGGTAGGAATGGCATCAGATTAGCTACGGAAAAAGCGGGAGTAGGCGCGGCCAGGAGGCCTAGTTGCCGGTTTGTCTTTGCGGCGATGGTGCATGCTTGGGGAATCGAGTAATCAGCGGAGAGCAGGGCAGTAACCAAGCCTGTTACCGTATCGCCCGTGCCGCCAATGGGCTCCATGGCAGGTATGCTGGGCTCGGAAATAGCCGTCACCAGCTGTCCTGCCGCTACTACATAGTCTATGCAGCCCTTGACCAATAGATGCTTTGCGGCATTCTCTGCAGCATAGGCCCGCTCGATAAGCTCAGGTACACGCTCCTCCTCCTGCAGAAGAAAACCGCGAGTATAGAAGGGGTGCGGAGCTTTCTCATCAGCAAGAAAGGCCATCTCCCCTGCATCTGGCGTAAACAGATCGTAGCTTGCTGCAAAACCGCTCATTTTAGCTACGTACATGAACCCGGCGTCGGCGACGAGCAAGGGGCGAGGATTGCGCTCTTCCAGCTTCCACAAAACTTTATTGTGCCATTCAACATCTGGCTGCAGATAATGGAACGTCACTCCCTGCAAGTCCAATTCAGGGATGGGTTCCATAAGCTTGGCATAGACTTGGCGGCTGCCCTGGCCGCGTCCGGTGTCTCCCGCCAGCAAAGCCAAGGGGGCTGCAATGCCCAGTATTCTGGATGCGATGCAAGCCGTGGCTAAAAGCGCAGGTGTACCGCGCGCGACTGGAATGTCATGTCCGTTCACCTGGAGGCTTCCCCCGTCATAAACACAGGGCCCATTCACCAATGGGAATTCTTCGCGCGGAATAGTGCCGACGATTAGCCAGGACATCGCGACCGCACTTCATCAAAAGCAAGTTGCAAGGCATAGCCGCAGAGAGTGTGTCCTAACGAGAGCGGCTCCGGCGCCTCGCTCAAGTTACGTCCCACAAGACACTCGGCCAGATAAGGCACGTCGGGACAGCCGCCACCTGAGACGTTAACGATGATGCGCGAACTCTTTTCTACGGTGATCTTCATGTTTGCCGCCCGAACCATGAGCCAGTCCCCGAAGTCCTTGATATGAAAAAGGGATACGGGTTCAAGCAGCACATCATGCACCGGCACGGTTTGGATAGGCTTGAGGCGTGCAGCAGCAAGCGCCTGCCGTGCTGCGGGCTCCATAATGAGAGGAAATTCGATAACGAGATCGCAGCCGGTGCGCAGGGCAGGTGGCGGACCCTTGACTTGCACGTCCAACCCCGAGGACTTGAGCACGGCTTCGGCGCGGATCACTTCACTAGTATCATTGAAAACAAGAATGCCCCGCGCGGAAATACCTTTTTCCACGCGGGGATGCTTGCGGGATCGTCCCAATAGGCGGTCAATGAGTCTGAACTTCATTATTTCTTGATGGAGACGATGAAATCTTCACCTTGAGCTTCCGACTTGAGCACGCGCCAGCCTTGGCTCGATGCGGCACGAATCACGTTTTCTCGACTGGCTTCGTTATCCACCAGGACGTCAAGTTCGCCTGAACTCAACTCCTTGATCCTGCTCATGGTTAGCAGCACCGGTTGCGGGCAAGACAGTCCACGAGCATCGATTATTGTGACCATGAGCGAACCTCCTTATGCCATGCGCTGGCGGTTGGCAAATCCGATATACAAGCACACGGCCAGGGATACGGCCACAGCAGCGATACCATGTGGGCCAATGCCTGCAGGGCCGCTTGCCAACCCAAAGTTATGGGCTACGGCCGCGCCGGCGAACATTCCGAGTACGAAAACGCCTGCATCGCTGTCACCTTCGCCCGCCATGAACAGCTGTCGACCGGGACAGCCACCGGCCAAGGCAAAAGCCAAGCCAGCCACGAGCATGCCAGCAAAATTCCATAGACCTTGAGTGTGGGCGATGGGTTGGCCTTCGAACCCAGGCTTGAATTGGCCCAGCAGCAGATTGGCGCCGAAGGCCACAACTAGTAGGGCCAAAACGCCCGTCAGCAGATGGGTATGCCGGAATAGGAGCGTATCGCGGATGGCGCCCATTGTGCAGAAGCGGCTGCGCTGGGCCAGGTAGCCGATAAGCAGGCCGGCTCCCAAAGAAATGAGGAGTGGAGCATATGCCGCGCCAGGGCCCTTGGCAGAGTAGAAGAGCACGCCGCTCTGGTCCGCGCCGGCAACAGGCGGGTAGAGCAGGCGAAGTCCGAGCAGCCCAAGCATGATCAAAGGCAGCATGAGTCCGGTAGCAATGCTCTGACGAGTGCTGCGGCCAAGGGAGTAGCCCTGTTTGAAGAACAAGGTTCCGACCCCTACCCCAGCCACGAGCCCAGCGATACCGAGCAGGGCGTTGCCGTCGCCACCAGCCAGGCGCAGGATGGCGCGCCAGGGGCAACCCAGGAAGACGAGCGCACCGATCATGGCTGCCATGCCCAGGATGAAGCGGGTCATGGGCGCCGCTCCACCGCGTGACTTGAATTCGCGGGAGAACAGTGCCGCCGCGAACGAGCCAAGTACAAAAGCAATAATCTCTGGGCGCAGGTACTGGACCACGGCTGCGCGATGCAGCCCTATGGCGCCGGCTATGTCACGCTCCATGCAAGCAACGCAAACACCCATATTGGCCGGATTGCCGAAATACTGAAGAAATGAAGCAAGGACGCCGATGACTGCGCCCACGAATACAATGCCTGGAAGACTGGCGAAGAAATTTCGCTGGAGACCGCCACTAGATGGGGACATGAGCAAACCTCCGACTCGTATGTGCATCAGGAACAAAAATGCCAGTATGCAGCGCGTTCTTGCGGTGTCTCAACGTGCCAAGCCTTACTCCTATTCACGTGCTTCAGGATTACGAAGCGGGCAGGAGAGCTCGTCCGGTCGAAAGGCGCTTTGCTGACCACATTGCGGGCAGACCACGAGCACCATCCCCTCGAGCATCTTATTTCCGTCAACATCCTGGACAACGTTTGTACAGCCCTTCAAATGCCAAAGAGACGTTTTGAATTGCACATCGCAAAAGCGACAGCGAAAGTGTAGCTGCATTGCGTTCAAGCCAGATAGATATGGAGTAAGCTGGCGATGAGTACGCCAAAGTCGAAGGCGATGTCTAATTCATAGTCTTCATTGAACTGCAAGTAATTCATCGGATTTCTTGATGGAAGTCTATTCAGATCGTCGGCAATAGCGAAAAGGATAGCGAACCAGACATGAAGGGGTAAAGGCGTGGAGTATACAATTCGCTTGAACCAGGTGTAAGTAGGGTGGTGCTGTTTCTGGACAGTTGGGCAAGCTGGAGTTCTCAAGTGAGGAAAACGATTGGCGGCCAAGGTCGACGTACAGTATCGGGTGCTCAGGCTGGCAAGGTCGATATGCCACTACAAGCCCAGGGGCGAAGACGGGGTAACTTGCTGGCTGATGCGGCTCATCGACGCATAGTTCTTGGAAACGAGAGCGGCGTGAAATCCATGGGCTCCAGCTTAGATATACTGCGAAAGTGTCCAACCAGGCGGACTACCTCACTCCGGGGCTCTTTCTGCCTTGACATGCGGTTGCACAGGACATACATGTTCACGCGGCATAAAAAGGGGATTTGAGAATTGGCAGGACTTTCGGGAACTTATTATCCTGAGGTTGCAAGTCATTACAAATCCGCTATTTGATTTTTCCGGGCCTACAGCCCGGCCAGGGGAGCCAGGCGGCAGGGGCGCTGCCAACTCCGCCAGGTCCGAAAGGAAGCAACGGTAACAGTCGTTTCTGGGTGCCTGGTTTCCCTCGAGGGCGCGATCGAAAGATCGCGCCCTCTTGTTCTTGATTCGTCATGCTGATTGCCCAAGAAGAGCAAGTCCTCTCTGGAATCTGAAGGCAGCGGAGCGGCGAAGTGACCTGCCTGATTTCTTCGGACCACTCAACTCTTGATGGTGGCCTCAGTTGAGGTTTAGGGAGGGCGATGTCCTGCCCGGTTTTTGTGCAAATCGCTCTAGAAGCTATGGAATCATAGCAAGATAACAGAGGTTGGGATCTTTGAGATTATCTGCTTGACCTTTGCTACCCGTCTGGATAGAAGCCACATCCGCTGCATGGGAAGGCTTCCCGAGAAGCATACCCGAGCAAGGCGAATGAGCTATAGCTCTTCGGGGATAGCCACCGGAGGCGACTTGTTCAAATGACCCCGCGGTCGACCCGCGTCAGGGAAGCAAAGCTTCCGGTGGGTTGGCGATCACGCCCGTCGGTCTGGTGGAAAAAAGATTCCATGCGGGCTTGACGGTGAGGGCAAGAGGGCATAGATAGCTCGTCCGCCACGAGGTGGGCCAAGTCTCCGTAAGGAGAGGCGGCGGTTCTGTGAAAGCTGAATTTTTCCGTTTGGACGAAGATTCCCCGACCATATTTGAATAGGGGCTACCCAGTGGGGTGGTCGCAAAAAAAGATTGAATGGGGGGTTGACGGCGCAAGGCAAACAGCCTAGATAGCCCGTCCGCCCGCGAGATGTCGCGAGT